>JACQUT010000350.1 GCA_016267585.1 Cyanobacteria bacterium NC_groundwater_1444_Ag_S-0.65um_54_12 | reverse complement strand
GTGTTAGCCGGGGTAGTGGCAGCAATTCCTGGTACCAGACCTCGCGTCGTTTGAAAGCCTTGGAAGCCGCCATAGACATACAGGCCAGAGTCACGGAAGCGACGTTCTTCTTCGACTCTTTGATGGCGTTCTGCCTCGAGGTCACGATCCGGTTCGGTTTGAAAATGCTTACTCCAGACAATCGCACCGTCATTAGCTCTGATTAATTTGAAATTAACTATGACATTCCGTCCCGTACCCATGGTACTCCACATCAATATCCCATCGACACCCAGACGTGCGCCTATTTCAGCCAGGCGAGCATTAGATTCGATAGTGTTCGAATAACTGAAGCTCTTTTCATCAGATATGACACGGGGCGTTCGGCATTCTCGGCATTCCACCACGCGGAAGCGGTTGCTGCGAATCAACTCGTCAGTAACCCGGCTCTCGATCAGCGTATTGAGCTCGGGGTAGCGGTCTTGCCGAGTTTCCCGGAAAACTACTACCTTTACCACGCTAGGATCGACCAATCTTATAGCATCCTGAAAGGGCCCGAAGAGTTGCTCCATCAGGGCAGGCTCTGTCAACATGGCAACGGCTGGATCAGGCCGGGGTGGTGTCTGTTCTGCTCTGGCCGGTACGACGAGTGACACGAGACAGAGAAATGAAAGCCAACCGGCGTGCTTCATAGGGGCAATCCTCATCATCCTCAAGCAAAATCCTCGGTAAACTGGCAGCTCATTCATTTTTCGAAGGTGCTAGGCGTTCCAGGCTCTCTCGCACGTCGTACATCTCCGGATCGTATTGCAGTGCCTTGCTCCAAGCTGCCCGGGCAGCCGGCAATTCCCCCATCCGGTAGTAAATCGATCCTTGTAGCGCATAAAGTAACGGGTTGTTTGCTTCCAGCGCAATGGCCTTGTCAATTTCGGCGAGAGCACGCTCGTAACGGCGTGCATAAGCTAGTTTCTGCGCTGCCAGGAACATCCGCTGTATCATACCGGGTGATGGCGGTGGAGTCGGCGGCGGCGTGACAAATATGACCAACGGGGTCGGTTGCACCATGGCTGGCGGGGTGGGATACGGTGGTGGGGTCGGATAAGGCGGCGGCGTCACGTAGTTAGGTTTGTGCTCGATCTCGATCTTCGAGATCGATTCGCTATATGAACGATCATTTGCCGCTGTGCGCTGAGCGGTTTCCACCGATAGCGGTTGACCGATAGCGGATACTTGCCGCAGAGGGTACATGGAATCTGACGGCAACCAAGCAGGCGACGGCACCGGTGTGGGTGGGGGCGATGGCTGTGGCACCGCGACGGTGAAAAAGAGATCGCGCTCTTCCGGGAAAAGTATGGTATCTAGATCGACAGATTGTCCTTGGCGCCGCAAACGAATAAAAGGCTCTTTCCCGCGCCCTGACGTTTCATCACTGGCCGCAGTGGAAGGTGGTGGTTGAGGTGCGATCACTGGCAATGCTGAAACTTGGGGTTGCAAGTTGTCTGGATAGAATCCTCCCCTTTGTGCTGGTGGCAAGACATCTACTAGCTTGGGTACCAGCGGGGTAGGCTCCGGCAACAATCGAAAAGCGGGGGCTGGCGTTTCGTTTGGTAATCTGGTCAACGGATTGCGCGGGGAAGGCAACGGTGGATTGGGCGGCGCCGGCGGCGGTGACGCCACCGTACTTGATGCCATTGCTTGCGGCGTAAGGGGCTGCAGATCAGAGTTAGCTGAGCTGGTTGTCAGCGTCAACGGCGGCACTGGCGAGGGAGTGGCCACTGCTACCACCGGCTCCGGTGTGACAGCAGGACTGGCTGTCAGCGTCAACGGCAGCACTGGCGAGGGAGTGGCTACTGCTACCACCGGCTCCGGTGTGACAGCAGAACTGGCTATCAGCGTCAACGGCGGCACTGGCGAGGGAGTGGCTACTGCTACCACCGGCTCCGGATCAGTGGCGGGGTTACCGACAGTATTCGTAGCTGCCTGCTCATGCGCCTCGATCTCATTGCGTCCGGTTACCAGATCTACTGCTCTAGCCAACCGCCCATTTTCAAATTTTAATGAAAAGCGAACACCGCCGGCTTGGCCGTAAATGAGTTCATCGACAGCACCTTCTTTGCCGGAACGCAAAGTAGTGGCTGCATTACCCATCACTGCCACAGCTTGCGCCACTGTCATTCCTTTTTTGAGGCGATGTACGTCTTCTGGTGCAGAGTGGGCGATCGCCCTCCCCATGGCACATGCTAAAACTAGGAGAGTTCCCGCTGTCGGGAGCCACGCCCGCATCTCTTCAGTCCTCCGCCAAGGCCTTCAGCGAGAAACGCCCTTGCTTGATGAGCTCACGGATCCGTTCTACTAGCTCTCTACGGGCTTCCTCTGTCTGGGCAACTTCTGGTGGACGACCTTCGAGCTGCTCCATGGCATCCATCAACAAGGCACGGCGCTTGTCCGTCATGGCGTTCAAGACCGCGTCCTGCAGCGGCTCATCGGCATCCCTGATAGCAATCGCCAAGGCACCTGCATCCATTTCTCGCAGTGCATCCTTGATCACTGCTGCTGGCAGACGAGGCACGTCCTGGAAGGTGAAATACAATTCTTTGACGCGGCGCATCATCAACGGATTCTGCGTCTTCAGCGTTTCGAGGATACGCTGTTCGGTAAGGTTGTCAGCGTTATCGAGAATATTGACCAGCAAAGTTACACCATCCGTGACTACCGAACTGAACGATGGAGCCTGTGCGGCCTTTGCTGCCAATTTC
>JACQUT010000330.1 GCA_016267585.1 Cyanobacteria bacterium NC_groundwater_1444_Ag_S-0.65um_54_12 | reverse complement strand
GTTTGATGCTCCATGATATTGGTAAGACCACAATCCCTTCAGAAATAATGAATAAGCCGGGTAAGCTGACCGAGCTGGAATTCGAAAGGGTCAAGGAACATGCGCGGGCCGGATTTGACATGCTGCGTGAAATCTGGTCGCTTTCGGCGCACGCGAAAATAATAGTATTGCAGCATCACGAGCGATACGATGGAACAGGGTATCCCAAGGGTTTAAAGGGCCAAGATATTCACATGTATGGCCAAATTGGCGCGATTGCTGATGTTTATGATGCCCTAACTTCCGATCGTACTTATCGTCGGCGGCTTTTGCCGAATGAAGCTATTGATTTTTTAGTCGGGCACGGTGATCGTTATTTCTCGAAGGATATTATCACTACTTTTATCAGCGTCATTGCTCCGTATCCTATAGGTACGATGGTCAAACTTTCCACTAACGATGTAGGTATCGTGACAGAAGTTGATATGAAAGTCGCCACTCGTCCGGTAGTGCGTATATTGCGCGATGCCAAAGGTAAGGAATTGGAGCCGCCATTGCGGACCGTCTACCTCGACAAGGATCTAACGATCACTATTGCTAAAGTTATTGCCGATTGAGCGGTTCGGTCTTGAATTACTGGGAGTTATCCGTCACGCTTCGGCAAGAAGACGAAGATAGGATAATTGGCTTGTTGTTCGCGGCGGGATTTACCGCGCTATCCTGGGCAAAAGAGTCATATGGCATGGCTCCTGACGACGAGAGCATTATCAAAGTATACGTGCCAGAAATTCAGCTGCCAGAGCGCAAGCAAGAAATCATGGCATTGTTGTCGAATATTGCGCTTCAGCTAAGTTGGAGTACCGTACCCGAGACAGATTGGGCAGAGAGCTGGAAGCGTTTCTGGCATGCGCAACATGTAGGAGATCGCCTGGTCATCAGGCCTTCTTGGGAGCCATATGAACCAAGCGGCCAGGAAGTGATCGTGATAATAGATCCCCAGCAAGCTTTTGGCACCGGCACACATCCCACTACTCGTCTGGTGTTGCAAGAATTGGAGCGTTACGTAAGAACCGACGATGTTGTCTTCGATATCGGAACGGGCAGCGGAATCTTGGCACTAGCCAGTGTATTGCTGGGTGCCAAGCGAGCTATCGGTGTCGATGTCGATCCAGTGGCGATCGTGGCAGCTAATGCCAATGCTGATCTCAATCAGCTGCGCGACCGTTGCGAATTTCGTCAAGGCAGTGTCGAGATGTTAGCTGACAGGGCCGAGCTCGTTTTGGTCAATATCCTGGCGGAGGTGATCGTATTGCTGGCTACTCCGCTTGCTAGCTTGACTGGACGACGTCTCATAGCGTCAGGCATAGTGGGACATAAGGCAGCGCAGACGCAAGCTGCCTTGGAAGCTGCTGGATTGTTACTGACAGCTCAGCGTGCTGCTGGTGAATGGGTAGTTCAGATCTTCGAGCGTTAGCCAGGCTACCAGAAGCCAGAGCGCCAAGCAATTTTTGGGTATGATCTCAATGTATGAAAAAATGGCGAAAAATAGCCAAAGACCGACTCGGTGCTATGCCACCAGCGGAGGCGCAAGATGCTATAAGGCGCTGGCTAGAACGTGGTTATCTCACCACAATAGATTACCAAGAGTTGGCTGATTGGCTTACTGCTGCTTACCTGGATCCAGACAATTCGGGGAACGGCGTAGCCCGGCAATAGCTGTGCCAAAACGCATAAGTTCTAAGACTGGTGATGCGGTGCACCTGACGACGTCTTCTACTGCTCCGCTGGTTAAAATGGCGGACACCCCTTCTGTTTCAGAGAATGAGCGACGTTTCAAATTAGATCGCGACTCGCGTCGCGGCATGAAGGGACAAGCATTCAGGCGAATTGCTGACCGGTCTAATCCCATGACCCTTGACGAATTGCTCGCTAAACTGGATACGGATCAGCGTACCGCAGTACTAGCCATGTCAGAAGACCGACAGCGACAATTGTTAGCGCTCTATGAAGCTTTGGATCGGCGTCTGCAAGCGCCCGGAGCGCATAAGGCGGCCACCATGATGAAACTGGCCACCATGATCACCAATGGTCGGCTATTGCAACAACGCCGAGCAGAGGAGCCATTGTTGTGTCACTTGACAGCTAGCCTGAATATGCCTACGACAGGACCTTTAGCTGGACGGTTAGACGGCCTGACTTATCTATCATATGTAATTAACTTACTAGCTGAACCACAGCCAGTGCCAGCTCCGCAACGCTCACCAGATGAGCAGGCGATCGCTGTGCTTGCTAATTCATTGGCCTTGGGTTGGCCAGCGCGCTGGGGAGCTATTACGGTGGCTCTTGCCTTTGCCGGTAGTTGGCAGGGAATCTTACCGGTTTGGCGTCCTGGGGGAGCGCCGCCAGATGGTTTGCTACAAGGCTCGCTGCTAGCTTATGCTCGTACCCTTTCACCAGTTGCAGCAACAAGGAAAAATGCTAAGCGCGATTGCCTGCCGCTTGCTATTCAACAACTGGACTTGTTGGCACGCTTGCTAGAAAGTGATCGAGGCGCAGAAATAATGGTGGGAGAGCACAATGCTAATTGGGCTACGAACTGGCTTGTCAGCCAGCTGGCAGCAAATTATCCCGCGCGAGCCGGGGTCATACTAGATGGCAAGGGTCAAACGCTAAAACTGCAGGCGTTAGAGAAGCAAACAGTAACATGTGACGGAATAGTATTATCATCCACCGCTTTTTTTACTGGCCTGCGTCGCGTACTGGTAGACGGCAGTTATCTAGCTCTGGTCAGCCTGCTTTGAAATTTGATGGTTCATAAATAACAGACCGGTGGTATAATCCCCCAGATCGAATGCCCTGCTCTAGTCTCTCGAGAGGCACCTTTGCGTGAAGAAACATGCTTTCATTTTGGCCTTTGGTACGTTGGCCCTTACTGGATGTGCTACTTATGTAGCTTTTGGCTTGATCACATCGTCATTCCAGCAACTTGTGATCTTGCGTTCTCTAACTTTGCTGCCGCCTGCATCGCCGCAGAGCGTCACGGCTATTATGGGCCCTATCGATGAAAAGGTGACCAAGATTGTACGCGAGTCAGCAGGAGCTTTAGCCAGCACTCGTGAATTTACCGGCAGCGAGATTGGTCGTCCGATATTCATGGATTCGAGTATTTCGGCTGACGTGTACTATCGCTACACTCTCTATGGCGAAGGTGGAGCTTCGCGCAGCAATGGTATACAACCAGTCAGCGTGTTGAGTGATACTGTAACTTTGTTGGGTCCTGGCACCGGCAGCATGGAGTTGTTAGATCCTAGAGGTGGGATAGCTACGCCATCAGTGGCTGGCGGAAAACCTACATTCTCTTGGGCTCCGGTTACTTCTAGCAATCCCGACTACAACATTGGTTATTTCCTTTTGGTTACCAAGGTTAACACCAGCAATCTGGCGGAAATCAAGCCGGTTTATTCGGTGTTTTTGGATGGGGCGTCTCATTCCGCCGGGGTGGAATATGGTACCAAGAGCGATCTACGAGGTTTCTCTAGTGAACTGCTAGACTTCCTGAAGGGTGTTCCTGCCTTGGGATATCTGGCGCCAAATGATGCCAAGCCAGATAAGTCGCAGTTAGATCCTTTGCCTGGTGGGCAGTATGGCTGGACGATATTGACCGTGACATCTGACAAGCGCAACATCGCTTTTGGTATCGGGAAAGTTAGTGCCCCCACTGATTCCAAGCGTTACCTCTTCTTCCAGGTGCCTTAGAAGCCATTTCAAGCATGGTTTCTTGACAGTTGTCCGGTTTATGAGCTGATGAAATCGAGGTTTATTGCATGAAGCGTTTGGCTCTTGCCTTGGCAGTTATGTTGCCGGTTGGGTTATTGGCTTTAACCCTTCCGGTGTTTGCGGCGGAGCCGTATGATGCGCCTACGCTTTCGCTAGGTGGTTCTTATCTGACACGGCAAGGCGATGTGACTTCACCGTACTGGAGTCCAGCAAACCTTACGAATACTCGCGGATTCTTCTATGTAGGACCCAGCCTGAGTTTACTTTTAGGTAATAACGTAGTGGGTGTAATTGACGTGATGCAGGCACTGACCGATCCGCCACAAGGCAAATTCGAGAATTCCATTCTTTACCTGCAAGAGATCGGTCGTTATCAAAAAATAGTAGAAGAAGCAATCAAGACCAATACCGATCCGGATGAAGCGCCCAATGGCGCTTCTTTCCCTTTGCCAGAAGAGTTCTCATTGTTTTTGCGTACTGACATGGGTCTGCTGGGCCTCAACATACCATACGCGGAAAACAATGCCATCGGTTTGCGCTCCTACGTTCGGCAGCCTGGCGAGTTCTTTATCTCTGCGCCAGCTTTCTTCGATACTCTTAATCAAGTCACTACGATCGATAAAGAGATCGCTGATCAGCTACGCGATTTGCGAAACAAGCTGTTAGGAAATGCTTTCAATTTAGGGGATTTGCCAGCTACCGCTGACGGTATCAAGGGCAAGCTGATCAAGGGTCTGGGCCCCTTGGCTACCGAAGAAGGCATGTCACTTACTTTAGGCATAAATGAGGGACTTTACCTCACCAATGCTCTTAGTCTTCAGTTGCCATTGCCTTGGCGTCTACCCATAGATTGGGCTGATTTGTCGAGTTCTTCTATTAGTATCGGTGGAACCTTCAAGGTGCATACCGGTCTTGGCGCCTTGGGAGTAAACGAAGTATTGCAAAACAGTGTTAGCAAGGTTATCGGTACCACTGATGGCAGCCCGGTCAATATCGGTGTCCCGGGACGAATAGAAATGATCAACACGCTTAGCCTGAAGAAGCCTTTCGAAGAGATGCTGAGCGCGCTCGAATCCTTCAAGAGCAATCCAGCGAGTGGTAGTGCCGATCTCCAGAGCAAGGCGTCAGGAATTACCAATGCCTATAAAGCCGAGTTTGTCACTTACACTGCTGGCCCTATCGGTTTTGGATTAGACTTGGGCGCTAGCTTGCCGCTAGGCAAGAGTTTGACGCTCGGCGCCATGTTGCAGAACATCACATTCTGGCCAGGCACCAAGACCAAATATGGTGGCTCGTTTGGCGGTGGCGAGGGCAAGAATACCAACACTGGTATTGTGCTCACTCCGCAAGGTGCGCCAGAGGCTATCAATTTTACTTACACTGAGCCTTTGGGTGTACGTTTTGGTATGGGCTGGCAGGGGCCACTAGGATTGTCAGCTAGTGCCGAAGTTGCAGAAGCGCTCGATGGGCCTTCCACGCGACCATTCTCTCTCGGTTCGCCATCATTCCATCTTGGTGTCCAAGAGAGTATTTTCAATTTCATTTACTTGCGAGCTGGTACCCAGCTGGGTGGCAAGGGTAGCCTACTAGGCGGAGGTGCTGGTTTGAACATTGGCATAGCCCGCTTGGACTTGGGCGTTGCTACTGATTATTCAGGTGGCTCACTGGGCGTTGCGCTATCTTTTAATGTCGGGATCTAGGAGTGCCGGCTGGGCCTAGGAGCCTGGCAGGACCGCTACCGCAAAATAAAAGAGGGACTGCCTCATGATGGAGACAGCCCCTTACATTTTATTGAAAGATAAAAGATGACTTCAGGTGCCAGATGCTTTGCGGATACTCTTCTTTGAGCCGCTGCCAGCTCTGCATCAGGCTACCGGTTCGACCTAGGCGGTAATATGCTACTCCTTCCCAATAAAGCGCTTCTGCTGCCGCATGAGATTTTGACCATTGGAGCACCAGATCTTCGAAGATTTTGGTTGCTTCGGCATATTGTTTACCACCTAGCCGATAACGTCCCTCGGTCAACCAAAGGAAAGGTATGAATTCTTCCGGGGGAAGATAGCCATAGGTTCGTACCCATACCCGGCGGTTAGCATCGAGACAGAGGAAGGCTGGCGTCCAAATAACGTGGAATTCTTCCGCCAAGGTAGCATTTTCTTCCACTTTTAGCTTGAGTGGCACAAAGCGATCGTTGAGAACGCGAATGACATCCGATGATGGATACGTCACGGTATCCATTTTTTTGCAACCACCTCAGCCAGGATGCCAAAAATCGACAAATATAGGCTTATTTTCACTGCAAGCTTCGGCTATTGCTGCATCAATAGACGATTTCCACTTTATACTCGTCAATAATTCCGCCATGGTGTTTATCTCCTCAGTTAATGAAAGAAAATTTCCGTAGATATTAATGCTTTCTGGAAAATTATGCAAGATTATTCGTAAAACGTGCTAAAGTTTGCCTTTGCCCGGGTTAAAGTGGTCTAATCGCTTTAGTAGAGAGAGCTTTAACCAACTAATTAGTCTGAGCTATCGGCTATGACTTATGTTGTTCCCATTCAGCGCAAACTCAATAACCTTATACGGCGTTGGTACTCCTCGTCGTCGATCTCGCCTCGAGCGTAGCGCTCGTCCAAGAGCGCCCGAGCATCGGCTCGCCTATCGACCTGGGTGCTGAAAAATTCGAAAGTTCGGGCCGAAAGTAGTCTTGCGATAGTAATAATAATCAACACCAACAATGCAAGGCCGATGAGGCCCCAGAGCAACATACCGATCAGCATGCCGAATCCCCCCGCCTGGTCGTCCAGTATCCACGGGCACATCATGCGTCCTTTCGGCGATGGACTTTTACAAAATAGTGATCTTCCTGCGAACGTAAGCTTTCAGCAATGGGGAATGGGCTGATTTTTTTCGGCGACAGTGCTGCTGAACCTTATCAGGCCTTGGCTATCTGGTCGCGCAGCATATCGGTAGCAGGGACCGGTGACACGCCAAGTTCGTGCTGCAGAATTGACCGACAATCCTCATATTGTTTTAACGCCTCCGCACGACGACCGGATTGCCATAGTGCAGTCATCAGGGCACGGTGAATATCTTCCAAAGCTGCGTCTATTTGTAAAGCGCGCCGATAACAGACGATCGCCGCCGTGTGATTGCCAATATTCATTTGAATAGCCGCCGTCGCTTGTAAGGTAGCAAGGAAACGTTCCCTTAATACCTCACGTTCTAGCGCGCACCAATCGCTGAAACGCTCTTCTTCGAGCAAATCGCCACCATAAAGCGCGATTGCCCGATCGTAGTGGACCAGCGCTTCAGCTGTCAGTCCCAAAGCAACGGATCGGGTAGCTCTATCAACTGCCTCCGAAAAATCCCAAATATCGAGGCTATGATTGGAATGTACTTCAAAAGCATAGAGTTCGCCGTCGCGGTGGATAAAAGAGCGATCTGTTCGCGAGCCGGATCGTCCTTCCAGCGTTTCCCGCAGATAGTGGATTGCCGTATTGAAGAGCAGGCGAGACTTGCGTGGATCGGTATCAGGCCATAATATCTCGAGTAGTTCCTCGCGGTGTGCAGGTTTTGGATAACGCACCAACAAAACTTTTAGCAGAGTCAGCGAACGACGGCGCAGAAAAGCCTCCGGTGGAACTGGCATTCCATTAATTGTCAAACAGAAAGTACCAAAACAACGCGCAGCGAGAAAACGCGGCACTGTTGCCTCCGGTGACAATTGAACCGGCTTAATACTTTCTACCGCAAAAGTAAGATGATTGGCATGCAACATCCAGGCAGCACGGCGAATCGCTTCTTCTAGCAAGCCTAGTTTCCATGGCGAAAGAGTATGCTTACGTACTGAGCCTAATAACGCTACACCCACCGGTGCCGTTCGAGAATTACCCAATAGTAGCGGAATACAGCTAGCTTGAAACGTCGATTTGGCAACAGCCTGGCAACAGGGCGATGTTTGGGCGGAACGTTCGGTCTCGAAGATGCAAGTACCTTTGGCCTGAGCTGGGCAGGAGCTTGCGGGAAGCCCGCGAGCCAGTAACCGCCGAATAGCGTTTCCCATTCCTTGTTCTGCTGCCAGCTTCAAAAAACTGTCATCACTCGCCTGCAGCAACAGCATACCTACCCGGGTTTCTGCCGCTGCCAAAAAAGCAGCAAGAATTTGCTCGTTTGCCTGCCTGGTGATATTCGGCTCAAGCAAATATGGTGCGGTAGCAATGTCCTCTAAAATGCGAGTAGCTTCCAGTCTCGTAAGTTCGATAGCCATGCCGAGTTCACGTCCAATATCAAGCATGAAGTTACTGAGCGACTGGACAGCGGTAAAAGGATGGCGTGCCGCGACATTCAGGCTACCCAGACAATTTC
>JACQUT010000329.1 GCA_016267585.1 Cyanobacteria bacterium NC_groundwater_1444_Ag_S-0.65um_54_12 | reverse complement strand
TTGGCGATCGCCGCCGAGAGATCCAGGTCATACTTGAACCAGAGCGTCTGGCTAGTTTGCGCTTGTCCCTGCTTGGCGCGTTTGGTGCCCTGCAGCAAGAAAATTTCAATATACCGGCCGGTCGCTTGCATAGTGGCGAGCGAGAGTTAACTTTGCGGGCGATGGGCAAGTTTCGCACCCTGGAAGAACTGAGCCGGCTAGAAATACCCACGCCGGCCGGTGCGCATGTGCAACTGCGCGAGATCGGCGAGGTGAAGGATTCCTACCAAGATCCCGAAACGTCAGCCCTGTTTAACGGTAAACCGGCCGTCATGTTCGGCGTAATAAAGCAAAGTAGCGCTAACTCGGTGACGGTTGGAGACGCGGTGCGCCAAAAGCTTCAAAAATTGCAGACGCTATTACCGGCAGGCGTCAGTATTCGTGAATCCCGCGACAGCACAGTATTTACCAAGGAATCCAACCAAAGTGTATGGGAGCACATGATAGTCGGCGGACTCTTGGCCGTAGCCGTCCTTTATCTTTTTCTCCGCTCTTTTGCAGCAACTTTTATCGGCGGTCTGGCGATTCCCATTTCCATAGTCTCGACTTTCTTCCTGATGCAAATGGCAGGATTTTCTTTCAATCTGCTCACCAACCTTGCGCTTTCCATGGTGGTGGGCATTTTAGTAGACGACGCGGTGGTCGACCTGGAGAACATTTACCGCCACATGGAGCGCGGAACGGAATCAATCAAAGCGGCGATCGCTGCAACCTTCGAAATCCAGCTGGCGGTTACTGCTACCACGCTGGCCATCGTGGCCGTATTCCTGCCGGTAGCTTTCATGACGGGAATGGTGGGGAAATTCTTCAAAGAATTTGGTATCACCGTTACTTTTGCTGTCTTGATGTCGCTTTTGGTAGCCAGAACCGTGACACCCATGCTGGCGGCGCGCATGCTGAAGGTGCGAAAAAGAGCTACTGGTGCGTCAGAGGATACGGGATTCTTTCTGGCTCCAGCCTATCGCCAGCTGCTGGCCTGGGCGCTGGGTCACCGTAAATCCATCGTGGCGCTCGCCACTTTGGCGTTTCTTGGCGGTATCGCATTAATTCCCTTCATCCCGAAAGGTTTCATGACACAAGCTGATCGCAAAGAATTCAGCTTGCAGGTCAAACTTCCCAAAGGCAGCTCGGTGGCAACCACCGAACGTGCTGCCCAGCAAGTCGAACAACTGCTCTTGCGACGTCCGGAGGTAAAACAGGTTTTCACCATAGTCGGTTCCCGCAATACCAGCGATCAGGCACAGCTTTACGTGCAGCTGGTCGATCGTCATGACCGCCAGCTTACCGATCAAGAAGTCGCTCAGTTGATCCGTGATGAAGCCCAGCATATACCAGGCTTGCAAACCAAGAATCAGGTGATCGGCATGGTGGCGCAAGGCGACTTCAACTATCCCGTCTACATACAACTGCGTCACGACGATCTAGCCAAGCTGCAACTTTATGCTGATACTCTGATCGCCGCGCTCAAGCAGCATCCCCAATTCACCGATGTCGATTCCACCCTGGCGCAAATCAGGCCCGAGCTGCGCTTGCAGCTAGATCGGTCCCGAGCGGCGGAACTTGGTGTGACGCCAGCGGCCATTGCCCAGACCCTGCGCCTGGCAACCATGGGTGATACCACCACCACTTTCAACGAAGGCGAATACGATTACGACATTCGCGTCCGGGCCAACCCCGCTATCAAAAATGATCCGGAATGGCTAAAAGCCCTGACCATACCGGTTCCAGGCCGACCGCCGGTAGCTATAGGTGCTGTCGCAGATTTGCAATATGCTCCGGGCATAGCTGAGATCAGTCGTCAGGATCGCTCCCGCATGGCAGCAGTGGTAGCTAATCTGCGGCCCGGAACCCCGTTGGGCTCGGCACTCCAGGTGGCACGCCAGGCAGTTGCCGATCTGAAACTTCCGCCGGAGGTGATGGTGGAGTTCGCGGGGCAAGCCGAAGACATGAGAGAGACTTTCACCGCCTTGGGCCAGGCTCTGGCCCTGGCTATCGTGTTCATCTACTTGATACTGGCCATCCAGTTCGAAAGCTTCATCCATCCGTTCACGATCATGCTCTCTTTGCCATTGTCTCTGGTAGGGGCCTTTTTAGCGCTTTGGCTAAGCCGCACCGAACTGGGCATGATAGCGATGATCGGCATCATCATGCTGATGGGCATCGTCACCAAGAATGCCATTTTGATAGTGGATTTCGCCATTTCTTTGCGACAGCAAGGAATGAGCCGTCTTGATGCCTTGCTCCATGCCGGTCCGATCCGGTTGCGCCCGATTCTGATGACGACCGCCGCCATGACGATGGGAATGT
Organism: Cyanobacteria bacterium NC_groundwater_1444_Ag_S-0.65um_54_12; assembly: GCA_016267585.1. GTDB lineage: Bacteria > Cyanobacteriota > Sericytochromatia > S15B-MN24 > VGJW01 > JACQUT01. The sequence goes on along the minus strand of JACQUT010000329.1, from coordinate 5,633 downwards.
TGCCGATGGCCTTCCGCATCGGGGCGGGAAGCGAATTCCGCTACCCGATGGCCATAGTCGTGATCGGTGGCCTGCTGACCTCCACGCTCTTGACCTTGCTAGTGGTGCCGGTTTTTTACACCCTGCTAGACGACCTGTCAGCCTGGCTGCGGCGCTGGACCGGCTGGCGCGAAAGCGCCCGTGCCATGACCGATCCTTATTCCGAAGCGTGACCAAGCCATGGAGTGACGTCAATAATCTTCAGCAACTCGCTGCATATACCTGATATTCAATTTTCAGGTGATCTCAAGCCTTCGCGAGAATCTGGATCCCGACTCGGGCGATATGCGCTTTGAGCGGAGAGAATCGCAATGCCGCGAGAGCTTTGACATCAAATCGCCACGGCAGCGGCAACTCTTCGAGTTCACTGGCGATCGCCTCGGCTTTGAGCGGATCATCCAGGCCCTCGAGTGCGAGATCGATGTCAGACGTCGCGGTAGCTGTTCCTTTGGCGCGAGAACCGAATAGAATCGCGCCCGAAACCTCGGGGTGACGAGCGAGGACACCGCGGATGAGGTCCAGGTCACGCTCGGTCAAGCCAATTTCGCGGATCATGCAAGCCTGCGATCGAGAAACCAGCTGTGCAAAGCCTCGATGGCCGAGAGATATCGTTCGCGAATTGCGATTACTGCTCGGTCGAAAGTCGCCTGGTCGTAGGTATGTGACAGTATGTTTCGGTGGTCTAACATGTCGATCCAAACCTGCCCGTCGGGAAGGATACGGGCCGCAAAGGCTTCCTTGATGATGTTGCGAGGCGTGATCGGCTGGATATCCGAGCCTTCGGACTCCAGATAATCTTTCAGCGTCTTCCATGCGAGCTCGATTACCAACTCGAAGCGCTGAATAGTACCTTCCTTTTCGAGGGCCGAAAGCGTCTCGACATTTCGCTCCATCGGCTCGCGGAGAAGCACCACGGCCCGGTCGAAGTTCTGAAAGCGCTGATGCCAGCGGACGTCAGGGTTCATTCCTCTTGCCTAATCGCATTCCTAATGATAGCAAATCGCCGCTATCAGGCAACGTGCGCACCTAAATAGCTTCCTTAGTGCCATAACCGATCCTTATTCCGAAGCGTGACCAAGCCTTAGAGTAACGTTAAGAATCCCTGGCCACTTATTGCCTAAAAGATAGCTAGATCGAGCAAAAGTATATCAGGGAGGAGAATCAATTATGGTGAGCGTTAACAAGCATCCGGTAAAGCAGACCCCCTACCAGCAACTCCGGAACTCAGCGGTGGGGCAATTCGCCAGGGATCACAAGTTAGTGACCGGTGTGGCCGCGGCAGCGACCACTGCTGCCGTAGCGAGCATAACCGAGCTATCCAGAGAGTTTGATAAGGTGACAGAACGCGCGCTGCTACCTGGTGTCGGGATGGCGCTGGGCGCAGTAGGCGGGATGATGGTGCATGATGCTATCGTCAACGACCGCAAGGACCAGAAGCTGCGTGCTACCGGTAAAGCTGCCGCCGGCACTCTCATGGCCATGACCGGCGCGTCACTGGTAGGCAATTCGTACGGAATCCCGGTGCTCAAAGATGCGCTGAAACCGGTGAAAATACTGGGAGATGCCGTGAGGGGCAACCTTAGTAATCGTGGACAGACCGGAGTGGGCTTGGGGGTGATGGTTGCCAGTATCGGCTTGCTAGACATTGCGATAAAGGATGGCCGCAAGAACGGTTTTGGGGAAAAGCAGCTCGTCAGCATGGCGACCGGGGCAGCCGGCGGCTTCTTGGGCGCCAGCATTTATGGCAAGGAGATCAACCCGAAATTGGCCGCCCACTACGAACGCGGCGCTACTTTGATAGCGGGAGCCGGGCTCGGTGCGCTGGCCGTGACGCGCGGCAAGGCAGCCTTCGATGGCCTCCGGGAAAACAGCATGACCAAGACTGTAGGTAATAGTGCCATTTCCCTGGTCGCCGGCGGTGGTGGAGCGGTATTGCTCGGCAATGCACTGGGACTTCCGGTACTGACCAGGACCGGTGAAAAGCTATTCCATGCCATTGATATGAAGGTGATAACCCCAGCCTTTAATTATTGCGTGACAAATCCGATAGCCACCTTGGGCGGAGTGGCGGCCGGCATGGCGGCTATTGGAACGGCTGCCTATCTCTATTCCCGGCGGGACAAGAAAGATTGACAGCCAAAACTGGCCACTGATCAAGAGCGGCCGGTCAGCTTGCTGGCCACGAAGTGCCCGGTCGTCCAGGCATGGAATTCCTGGCCAATGAGCAGATAGCGCCGCTTGGTATCGGGGCTCATCTGGCTGCCCGCCGCCAGAGCCGAGCGATACTTCGGCTCTTCGTTCTTCCAGTATTGCGCGATCGCCCTTTCAACGGGCGTGAGTATACGCCCGCGTCGTTGCACGTTCAATAGCGCCAGCAGTTCCCCTTGCAGCGCATGGATTTCTTCATGGATCAAGGTATCCAGGAATTCCTTGCAGGAGCTGCCAAAGAGCTGGGGCGAAAGGGTAATCTTGTGGTGTCTGCTATCATAGGTTCCCAAGAACCCGGCAGCCGGCGCAAACTCTACCGGTGGCGCATTGAACTCGTAGGACTGTTCCAGCGCTTTAACCACAAATGGCACCAGCACCCGTGCGATATTGGCATTGGTCACACTGGACCGAGGCGACCATTCGGTGGTGGCAGATCGCATGACGGGCTCAGCTGCCAGCAGATCGAACAAGCGCTGACGCTTGGCATCGAAGAGCTGACTCAGGATTATTCGATAGGCAGCAAAAGTTCGAGGCGGCTCCGAGCTCTGATAACTGCCCAGCAATTCGGCTCGGTCATATTGCTGGGTTGCCGGGGTTATTTCCCCACCTGGCCTGCGGTAAGCATCCTGTCCCGCTGTTAGCACCTCATGCTCGAAAAGAAGCTCGGTCAGCCAGCTGTGCCGGATCTTTCCCTTCATACTGCTAATCTACCCCAAGATCGGGGGTTTGTCAGACCACTTGACAACTTACTTGCCAGACAGTAAATAAAAACACCATGCCACGACACACGGACACGCGGAGCAGAATCCTTGAACTGGCGCATTCGCTGTTACAGGCTCATGGCTTCCACGGGTTCAGTTACCGCCACCTGGCAGATGCTCTGGGCATCAAGACTGCGGCGGTGCATTACCACTTCCGGAACAAGGCGGATCTGGGGGTGGAGCTGGTTATCGAGTTGCGTCGCAAGTTCCAGTGCTGGGCGACAGATATTGATAATCGAACGCTCAAGGCCATGGAACGCCTGGATGGTTTCTGCGAAATGCACCGCATGATCCTCGATCATGGCGGTTCCTCTCCCTTTGGGCTGCTCGATGTCCTGGTTGATCAGCTACCGGAACGCATGAGTCGCGAGGTACTGGTACTGGCAGGCGAAATTCATGGCTGGTTAGCTCGCACCTTGCGCCAGGGGCTGGCCAGCGGCGAGCTCTCTTTCCATGGCGAACCGGACGATCAAGCTCTGATAGTGGGTGCTGCGATACTAGGTGCATTGCTAATGGCCCGCGCCCTGGGTGCGGACAAGTACCGATCAGCCATCGCACAGCTCAAGAAGCAACTGACGCCAGGGAAATGAGCACCCGAGCTTTTAATAACGACTAGCCAAAATACCAACGATAGTACCGCAAGCCCTTGCGCTTCTCGACCGCGCTCTATATACTTACTTATGCATAAGTAAAAAACTTGGTCAGAATTGCGAATTGCTAAAGGAGATAACCCCCCATGAAGCTAGGACCCAGAAACTGGAACAACGGCGACCTGTCCCGTTCACGTCATCCGGCAAGACGATTCGAGCTGGAGCACCAGGTGCTGGTAAACCACGCCCCAGATCAGGTATTCGCATGGTGCCGCTGGGTTCCCGGAGCCATGCCAGACGAAGCATCCGGGCTGATCCCCTACCATCCCAGCAGCGCCAATGCGGAAGGTATCACATGGAACGATACCGCGCTGTCCGAGGCGCTGTTTGCACAGACAGCTCGAACAGATCATCACACGGTACGCTGGATCACCACTCTCCTCGATCCGCAGAGCTGGCGTTTGCATGCCCTGTTCACGGTGGCAGACCTCCTGATCGGAATGCTGGCAGTGGAAATGACTCCAGTCCAGGCGCAAGCGGACAAGACTCGCATCACGATTCGCCTCACCTGCACAGCCTTGTGCCAGCGCGGTAACCGGATCATGGGTCAGAAGGCCGAGGAAGGTTCAGCCAGATGGCTGCAGCAGCTAGGCGATGCCATCCGACAATTTGCCGACCAGCCCTTACCCGGCGGAACTTCGCCCGACGTTATCCCCGCCCGGAATTGCCGCCAAGAACATGTGAGTCACACGGTGGAGGTGAACGAGAAAGATCTGGTATTCTCCCGAGAGGCAGCGTTCGCCATGGCCTGTCCGGTAGCTGAACTGGACTGGATAGAGGACTGGTCTTTCGACCTGGTCTACTCGGCAAGCGGGCGGAACGAGGAACATTGTATCTTCAAAGAGGCGCTCTCCGCGCCCCTCGTGCAGTGCCGCCGCGGTCACACGATTTGGTACACCACACGCTTCGTTCCGTCTACGGGCCACTTTGATGCGGTACTTCTCACCGGTTCAGACCTCCGGGCCCTCTTTCGCTTCGCCATCTCGGAACTAGCGGAGGGGCGATGGCGGCTACGCTGGGATCTCACCTGCCTGGGAATTGACGACCGTGGAAACAGCATCATCGCCCAGCCTGGCTTCCGGAAACGCATGGCGCAGATGTTGCAGTTTCTGGAGCGCTCGGCGCTGCACTACCTGCGATCAGGAACTATGTACCGGGTTCCACTCAAGCAGAAGGCTGGTCTGGTGTTCTCGCGAGTTCACGCAGCATTGACGCGACATATCCCTGGGCTGCTTGCTCGGAAGCGTCCCGCACCCCATGGTAAGCTGATCCAAGCTGACTAATTTGAGCGATTAGCGTGAGATATTGCAAATGAATGTCGCCATATTCTTATTAATGATATTGCTACTCCTGGCAGAAGGGTGTCGGTCTCGATTGCCCGGGCAGACGATCTCATCTACGAATGAAACCGTTGGCCCTATCATCGGACAAATCGTTGACGAGGCGGGAAATGCCGTAGGAGGCGTAGTTGTGACCCTTTACCCTGTAGCTATGTTGCCGATAGCAGGCTCGTTACCTCTATCGCAACGCCAAACCAGCACCCTTTCGTTAGGATCATCATGGAGGATCTCGACCGTGGGCATCACGACTACGACCGACTCTATGGGGCGCTTTAGCCTAATTCCAGGCACTGTCAGTGGAACGTATAATCTGGAGGCCGTAGCGATCGAACGCCGTAGGGCTTGGCGGCAATTGGCGTGGAGAACCCCTGGTCCGCAAGTGGACATAGGGAAACTGGCTCTCGCTCCTACTGGATTGATCCGCGGCCGTGTCATGGTTCAGGCGTCAGCCTCAATTGATCTTAGGACCTGCCAATTGATGATTCCACATTCAGGTCACCAGACTAGGGGCCTGACAGTGACGGTACTTTTGTCCTCTCGGATGTTCCCGTAGGGACCTTTGAGCTGAAGGCCTCGCTTGGGTGGTGCGAGTCGACAATGGAATCCATCGTTGTTCTGCCGGATCAGTCTACCGA
>JACQUT010000334.1 GCA_016267585.1 Cyanobacteria bacterium NC_groundwater_1444_Ag_S-0.65um_54_12 | reverse complement strand
GATCTAGCAGGCGATTAGCCAGTGGTGGTGCCGGACGCTCGTGCGAATCAGGCAACGTTTGGCTCGTCATTCCACCAATATTCAGAAATTGCGGCTGCACGTTAGATTTTTGCTCGGGCAAGGCCCAAATGCGCACCGGTAATGGTCCTAACTGAGATAGCTCCGGGTGGGTCACGGTAATACCGACTGCTGATGGCGCCAGCCCCTGCAAGACGTAACGGCCTGCTTGATCGGTACGAGCCCTGGCTGATGGTGCACCAGGTGTCAACGCTTGGGCTTGTACCATGGCATTGACCACTGGTTTGCCTTGACTGGTAAGTATCTTGCCGTAGAGCGCCGCGCCACTGGGTGGTTCCGGCACGGTATCTGGAGCGCGCAAAATGATTCGCGAACCGGGCCGGAAAGGCAAACAATTATCCGAAAGCAAGGAGACGCCGGTTGCGACTTTCGCAGAGGCGTCCCAAAGGCTTTGAACAGAGGAGACGCCGGTTGCGACTTTCGCAGAGGCGTCCGATCCCGATAGGATAACCGGAGCACACCAAAGGCTAACAAAAAAGACGCTGCTCAATCGCATGGCTCAACTTACCTCCCGCACTTCTCAGGTTATTGAAAGCCGGTAGGATCACGGTTGAGATATTAATGATCTAGCAGTGGATCTTTGATGCCGGCGGCGTTAAATCCTTGGGCCCGCAAGAGGCAAGCGTCACAGCTCTGGCATGGAGCATCACCACCCAGGTAACAAGACCAGGTGAGAGCGTAATCTACTCCTGCTGCGTTTCCTAGCTGCACGATCGCGCCCTTGGCAAGACCGATCAGTGGCGTGACCAGGCGAATGGTTTGTCCGGCGGCGCCGACCTTGGTGCCTAGCCTGGCAACTTCCTGGAAAGCTGCTATGAACTCTGAACGACAATCGGGATAACCGCTAGAATCTACAGCATTAACGCCGATGAAGAGCGCTTCGGCGCCCCGGGCTTCAGCGTAGGACAGACCGAAAGCTAAAAATATGGTGTTACGGCCCGGGACATAAGTGCTAGGTATATCTTTACCGATTTCCGGTAGACTACGCGCTTGTGGCACCGGGATTTCAGCGGTAAGCGCGGAGCCTCCCCATTGTCTGAGATCAAAGCTGATCACTTTATGTTCTATAGCACCAATGGCCAGTGCCACCGCTCGTGCCGCGGCGAGCTCCCGACGCAGTCGCTGGCCGTAGTCAAAGGAAAGAGCGTAGATGGCGAATCCTTCTCGGCTAGCCAGATAGGCGCAAGTGGTGCTGTCCAGGCCGCCAGAAAGTAGAACGACCGCTTTTTTCACTAGTATCGGAACCTCATACAAATTAATTCCCTTGTTTGGGGTACGTTATTAAGCAACATAAAGCAAAGCCGGGAGTAGATATGGCATGAACAAAATAGCGAACAAGCTAGTTTCGTTGAACGTCGGAATGATTGTGCTGGCGTTGGCATTGCTAGCTGGCTTCATCACAATAGCGCTGAACAATAGGACCAGGGAGCTGGCGCGGTTGCAGTCGGCACAGCTAGCACAGCTAGAAGCGCGAGCCATATTTAGCATGGGTTTAACCTCGATTCGTGCTGTACAACGCTCCATCGGACGTTACGTGGAAGACAACCCCCATGTCCAGGAGTTCCAGGTAATGGACAAGGAAGGGAAAATCATGGCCTCACTCAAAGAAGCTGAAGTCGATACGACCCATGACAATAACCTCGTCACGTCCGCTATTGCTGAAAATCGAGTGATAACACGGATCATACCGGTAAACCAGCAGTTTTCTTGCGAAGTCATCGCGCCGCTTTCTTCTGGTGGTGAAGCGGCTGGTGCGGTTGGCGCCATACGTATGCTGATACAGCTTGACGAAATTATCAAGACCATCGAGCAAGTCTCTCGAACTACCATGCGAGCGATCTGGTTAGCCATCCTGGTTGTCTTGCTGGGGGTAATGATTCTTACGGTGGGAATCGCCAAACGGCTAGTAGCTCCCATCCGAGACCTGAGCTTGGCCGCCAAGCGTCTGGCGGTAGGAGAGCTGGATCAACATGTGGCAGTATCAAGCAAAGACGAGCTGGGCGAAATGGCTCGTGCTTTCGCGCAGATGATCCATTATTTGCGCGAGATTGCCGCGGTAGCAGACACCATGAGTCAAGGCGATCTCAGCCGATCGCTGACACCCCAGAGCAAACGTGATCAACTTGGCAATTCGATCGCTCAAATGATAGCCAACTTACGTGAGATCGTAGTAGGTGTACGGTTGATTGCCGAGCGGGTGCGGCAGAATGCCGAGCAGTTCAGGTGTACCAGCCTGGATCTCGGCAATAGCGTAGAGGCGCAGACCAGGAGTTCTGAGCAGACTTTGACCGCCATCGCGGGAATAGCAACCAGCTTGCAGGCGATAGAACAGAGTGTCCAGTTGCTAGATAGCAAGGTTTCCGCAACCAGCGAGCAATCTGCTGATTTTGCGGCCGCCGTGAACCAGACCGGAAGTGCCATCAACAAAATTGCTGTCTCGATACAAGAAGTAGCTGAACGGGTGGCGCGAGCTAACGAAGTATCAAAGCAAAACTCGGAAGCAGCCAATAGCGGTGAGGCGGCTGTTGCCAAGAATCTTGGCGGTATGCAGGCGATCGCCGAATCCATGCGGAACATCCGCGAAACCATCGAGGGTCTCGAACAACGCTCGAGCGAGATCGGCGATATCATCGAGGTGATCGACGACATTGCCGATCAAACGAATTTGTTAGCGCTCAACGCGGCGATCGAAGCGGCAAGGGCCGGCGATGTCGGCAGGGGATTCGCCGTAGTTGCCGATGAGGTGCGTAAGCTCGCTGAGCGCGCTGCACAGGCTACCGGCGAGATCGGCAATCTGATCAAAGGAATCCAGCAAGGAACGGCACAGGCCGTTGCAGTGACGCAAGAGGGTAATGCTAAAGTGGCAGAGGGCATGCAAATTGCCAACGATACGGGGCAAGCGCTGCGCCAAATCCGGATCGGCGCCGGACAAATCGCTTCATTACTAGGTGAAACCGCTGTAGCAGCCAAGGAACAGGCTCGTACCAGCGACCAAATAGTGGCAGCCTCCGGACGCATGGCACAAATCAACGGACAGCTCACCGGTGTCATTGCCGAAATGGCTCAGGCTACCAAGACGGTAGATCGAGCCACGGCAATTCAGCGCCAAGGTACTTCGCTAGTGGTAGAAGCCGCTAATAGCTTGAATAGTAGTATAAAGGAAACTACCGTCGTGGCAGATCGAATAGATCGAGCGGCGGAAGAATTGAATACTCAAGCCAAAGCGCTGACGGAATCGGTCGCTTCCTTCAAGCTAGAATTAGCGTCAGCCAGCGCTGAAATATCATCCGCACGCGAGCGTGAACTGACAGTCTTGCTACCTGGAGCTGTCAATACTGCTGCGATTAGCCACGTGTCAACTCGAGAGCGCCGCTAGTCGATGGTAGGCAGCCAGCATCTGGTCACGGAAAGCGAATAGCGTGGGGG
>JACQUT010000328.1 GCA_016267585.1 Cyanobacteria bacterium NC_groundwater_1444_Ag_S-0.65um_54_12 | reverse complement strand
GTCTTTGGCCGGGCCATGCGTCTCAAGGAATATGCCTGTGAACTGGCAAACGAACTCAAGATTAACCCCTCCTGGCAAATCGAAGTAGCTGCGATGCTCTCACAAATCGGTTGCGTGGCTCTGCCACCTCCTACCAGCGAGAAATTCTACTACGGGCAACCCTTGAGCAAGGACGAGCAGCTCATGGTGGATCGTCTGCCTGAACTGGCAGAGCAACTGCTCGGTAACATTCCACGGTTGGAAGAGGTGCGCGCCATCGTGTTCAATCAAAACAAGCGCTACGATGGCATGGGACATCCGGCTAACGGCCTGCGGGCCGAGGACATTCCGCTCGGGGCACGGATCATCAAGATAGTAATAGACTACGATCTGCTCGAAGCACGCGGCCACTCTCCGGAAATGGCACTAGATACGATGCGTGGCCGATCTGGTTGCTATGATGTCAGGCTACTGGAGGCGTTCGGGGTATTACGCGGCAGCAAGACGCAACGGTTCGAGATCAAGGACCTACCACTCGCTGCCGTGCGCGTGGGAATGGTCTTTGTCGAGGACGTGCGAACGGTGATGGGCACGTTGCTGGTGCCGCGCGGTTACGAAGTGACTCCCAGTCTGGTAGAGCGCATCCGCAACCTCGCCACCGGGTCGGTACGCGAACCGGTACGCGTGATCATACGTATTCGCAATAGCTAAAAGAATAGAGAGACAGCATGAAGACCATGCAGCTAGTCAGCAGTGCAACCAGGGGTATAGTTGCCAGATACCAGCAATGGCTTGGCGGCACGTTGCTTGCTGTCCTGCTGAACGGAATGACCATGGCTCCGGCGCCGCAAACCGTCGCCCCGGTTCCGGCGCAAGCGTGGCGGACCAAAGTCCAGTCTGCCAGCTTGGCTCCGCACCGGCTCCGCCGACATGTTGAAAAGCTTTGCACCCCCGAATGGCGGGGACGACAAATGGGTCAGCCGGGAGCGCGCTCTGCCGCAAACTATATAGCGGCACAGTTCAGAGCACTCGGTCTGGTGGCGCTCGTTCCAGGATATCTACACCCGTTTGACACCGGTGGCCTGGCCGGGATAAATGTGTTAGGAATCCTGCGCGGGCGTGGTACCGCTCCGCGCGAGACCATCATTCTAGAGGCTCATCTCGATCACGTGGGCGAATTTGGTCCGGGCGCCAGTGACAATGCCGCTGGTGTGGCCTGCGTCATCGAAACGGCACGATTACTGGCCAGTGGCCCCCGGCTCCGGCGCGATATCCTGTTTGCCTCGTTCGATGGTGAGGAAGAGGGCTTTTTGGGAGCAAACGCTTATGTGCAACGTCCACCGGTTCGACTTGCCAGTACGGCGGCTTTCATTGTCCTGGATGCCATGGGGCGGCCATTTGCCGATCTCCCAGCTTGGCGCCTGGTCGCATTCGGTGGCGATAGCTCGCCACAGCTCGAAACGTTGGTACGACGAAACCAGCGCGTGGCTAAACACTTGTCCTTGCTCTCTACTGAAGTGATCGGGCCGCGCAGCGACTATGTTCCTTTTGCGGCAGCCCGGGTTCCGCATCTCTTCTTTTTCAACGGAACGCACATCGACTACCACAATACCGGGGATACACCAGAGAAGCTCGACTACCAGCGTTTGGCTGCCGATGGTACGCTCGTTGCCGGCATGGTGAAACAGCTGGCCGCTGCTCCGCAAAGACCGGCCTTTCGCAAGCTGCCAGGACTTCCCGATGATTTGCCGGTACTGCGTGGGCTCTGGCGTGAGCTGACCCCGCGATGGTCGAGCCTTCCGGCTTCGCTGTCCGCCGAAGTTCCCGCGCTTTCCAAAGCGCTCGCCAGCAAACCGAACCGGCGCCAGTTGATGCGTGCTTTCGACATCATCGCGGCGGCTGCCACTCCCTGGTGTGGAGAAATGTTCGTTGCCGAGGAGTATGGCGATCAGCTGTTCAACCGTGGCGAGCGACACGCTGCCGCAGCCGCTTACCGAAAAGCGGCAAATGTGGTGCGGGCGCCAGTGGGCCGACGGTATTTCAATGCCCGGGCCGCCGAGCTGGCGGGAGCCGGTCCGGCAGTGACTCCCCCACCGAGCCGACCGACCAATCCCTGATTACTATAGCGGCGTGAGACCCGAAGCAAAGCGCAGACCATTTGAGCCTTCTGCATGGCAAGAAATGAAAAGTACGGAGTTATTAACCGATCTCTGGCGGTGGCCAGGGCAATCGGAACACCTGGAAATATACGTCACACGTTCCGTGCTGGCCGATATCGCTGCGCAAGCAGCTGCTTGTCCCCATAATATCGGTGGTTACCTCCTGGGACAATGCTATTTACTGTATGAAACAAACAAACAACAACGCCATGTTGTTATAGTCCTGGCCTGTCAGCAGCGCATGGACTTGCCATTCTGTGATCACGAAATTCCATCTGGAGTAGCGTTAATAGCTGCAGATAAGAAGATATCCTTGGCAAGCTATCAAACCGCCCAGCTAGCTGTCATGGGTTGGTATCACAGCCATCATGATCAGGGAATTTTTCTTTCCCGAACCAGCGATCGAGCCTTCCATGAGCGAAATTTCTCCAGGCCTTATCAAATTGCCTATGTAATAGACCTGCCAAGAAAGCAAGCGGGATTCTTCATCTGGGAAGACTCCAAGCTTTCGTCAACCCAAGAGCAATGTTTGGCGCTTTTCGATCCGGTAAACCAGAAGTTAGTTTCGCTGCGAACCAGACATGCTCGAAAATCGGCACAAATGATCCGTCGGCTGGTCAGTGGCTGGTACCAAGGGCCTTGGCGTGATGGCATGATTGCTCTGGCGCTCCTGGTAACCGGCCTTGCCGTATTTAACCACTTTCTTGCCAGTAGACCGTTCAACGCCTGGATACTGCCCGGATCCTCACAGCTCCAATGGGAAAGTGCCGGGGCAAAAACTAGCGGTTACCAGGTATATCGGGATGACCATTCGGCGCCATTTTCACCTGACACTGCGCTGCCCATTGCCAGATTGCCCCGAAATGAGCATTCGCTAGATTTTGAAAATCTAAAATTTCGAATTCTCAGCAGCCCCGGTAAACGTTTTTGGTACCGCATTGCCGCGCTCGATACTGCTGGACAACTATTTCGCTGGTCCAGAACACTCGCACTGACCATACCAGTTTTTGCGCCGCCGGCTGCACCTGCTGGCGAACTACAAATAGCTGATACGCGAAACTCGGTAATCATCAAACTCCCAGCGTTAACCGATCAAGAAATTCTAGGGTACTGGTTGATACGTGAGGGACCATTGCTCACCACGACGAGCGTAATCCTGGGTGGCGGACAATTATTGCGACCAGCGAACGCCGGATTAGAGTTGAAAGACGCACCGCCACTGCCCGGTACCTACCGTTACCTGGTAATCGGCCTGGATCGTTCCGGCAATACTGGCCATGCCTGGGATTCTGCCATGCTGGCCCTCGAAAAGGCCGGGCGTGGATTGCTGGGATTGTTCTAGCGCCAATGTCAAAAAATAGCTACATCGTACTGGATGGTAAAAGCCCACCGCTGCTCTGGCCAGCAAAGATCGCCAATACCCCGCTGAAGATCTTTCGGCACTCCAAAGCAGGGGAGTGGGAAAGTTTTTTGCAAGCGCTGGAAGAACCAAAAAGCGTCACCGGGATCATCATAGTCATCCCACCAACCGCTTTTCTGACCATGATCAACGGCATCAAAGCTCACGACCCGCAACATTTCCCGGAACTGATGGAGATCACCCTGGTACTGCTGACAGAAGAAGCGAATGAGCCCTCCCAGCTGGATTCGCAAAAGCGGCTCTATGGTTTCCGAACACTAATGCTCGCGGACTGGCGAGAAGATTACCTCTGGGAATTCCTGGACAGTTGCTTTCATCCCCCGCTGGAAAAGCTTCCGGAACTGGGAAGCGCCGGAGAAATGTTGGTAACCCAAATAGTTGATTATTATCAGTTATTAGGGTTAAAACGCTCCGCCAACTTTGACGAACTAGAATCAGCGATTTGTTACTATCACGAATACTGGTCCGATCGCAGTATTCATCATAAAGAGAACAAAGCGCGCGCCGGCTATGCACTCACGCTCGTAGCGCTGGCCGAAAAGCTTTTACTAGATCCGGTCGAACGCGAACGTTATGACACCCTCATAGAAAATATTTCCACGACAGCGCTACCGCCAGTAACCGCGCCGGATCACCAGCAAAAGCCAGAAAAACCGACCGCTGCCGCCATGACCGAATTGCCGGTGGAAAAATCCGAAATGGCAGAAAATGTCGACAGCCGGCTTTCAAATATCATCGCGGACGCAGAAGTAATAGTCGCTGAAGCCTTGCAAGATCCCGAACTCAGCAATCCACCAGGCTTGGGTAGCCGGCGTCACGATCCTGGTGGCGAAGCCTGGCCACCCTATCACTGGCCGCCAGAAAACTGGGTAGCCAGCGAACGAATTGTCAATGAAACAGCTGCTAGCTTGCTTGGCGAAGAATACCTCACCGCGGAACAGAGCGCTCTGCCAGAAGAATTGCCGGTCCAAGAGCTAACCGAAGAAAACGAATTGCCGGTACCGGTTAGCTATTTCATACCGACTTTGCAAGCCAACCTGGAAATCTGGGCACCAAGCTTTTTCGAGCTAGCGGTCGCGATGGACCAGGAAATTGGACCACTGCGCGGCAGCTGCTTCAAGCTAGGTAGAAAACGCATCGTCATCTTGGCCGCTGCTAGCAGTCCAGTAGAAGAAAATCCCGCAAATCAAGTAGGCTACTATATCCAAACGACATCCGACAGTAGTGACGCCACCAGTTGGCAATTGCCAAACCAAGTTGAAGCGCTACCGGCTGGAGCCATCGTTCTTGCTGTCGCCGACGCAGCGAGCTGGGGAAAATTCTTCAAGGTGCATACTGCACCACGACAACTGATAGCGCTTTCCCCTCCCCTGCAACTTGACAACTGGCAACCCGTACCAATCAAAGCTGATGACAAATCTTGGGGGTTAGTTAGGCGCAATCGCTGGTCCAGCTTGGCTCTTGCCGTTACAGCGCTGCTAGGACTTCTTGCCGCCTTGCTATCCATGGCACCGGAAAACTGGACCAGCGATAAACTGCCGACGCTCGGACAATTAACGGTAACAAGTTACCTGCGTTCAGATGGAGTAATTATTAACTGGCTAACTAGCTGGGACAAGATCGCGGTATATCGAATAGCTGACGAAGACGTGCTAGCACATTGGCAGCTGATAGCTACCGCCAGCAGCCAGTACCATGAGGTGATCGATTCGGAAGTGATTCGACATCCCGGACGTTATCGTTACCTGGTCATGGCCGCCACCATGCAAGCTGACCGTGCAGCACGCTCCGCTATACAGGTGCTAGAAGTACGTTGACACAAAATGGAAGAGATCATGATAAGACAGCATCAATCCACTGATCGACCAGCCTTACTGGCGCTGCTGGAGCTGGGAATGAAAGAAACCTATCCCGATCTGTGCTCATTACCACCAGCATCATTGCAGCGAAGGGTAGCAGATGAATTTGCGCACTACTATGGAATTCATTCCAAGATCATCTGGATTGCGGATAGCAACTCCCAGGTAGCTGGCTGCCTTTGGACCATGAAATCCTTTCATCCCGTTACCGATTTGGCGGACCTCTTCATCGTGAACGTAGGTGTTTTCCCGGCTTTCCGCAAGCGTGGGTTAGCCAGGCAACTCTTCGGAACTGCTATTTCTTATGCCAGTGAACATGGCCTGGCACGAATCCGACTTTTTGTGAATCCAGCTAATATTTCTGCCTACCGGCTATACGAACAATTAGGTTTCAGTCCACAAACGCATGAAATGTGCCTTTCGCTCTAGTCGGCTGCTCTTTATACTGTTACATGTTGGCAATAAGGTATTTTGATCATGCATGAAAAATACGATCCATCAAGCATCGAAGCACGCTGGCAGCAGGCATGGGAAAAAAATAGAATCTTTCACGTCGCGGAAGATCCAGCCAAACGTGAACGTGCTTACTATGCGCTCACGATGTTCCCCTATCCTTCGGGCGATCGTCTGCACATGGGGCACATGCGGACTTATACCATAACTGATGCTATTGCCCGCTGGAAACGAATGCAAGGTTGGCATACTCTCCACCCCATGGGGTGGGATGCCTTCGGTTTGCCAGCCGAGAATGCCGCTATCAAGCGCAGTGTCCATCCTGCCACTTGGACCTGGGAAAATATCGAATACATTCGTGACCAGCAGATGAAGCGAATGGGATTCTCTTATGATTGGCAGCGTGAAATCGCTACCTGTGATCCGTCATACTACCGCTGGAATCAATGGTTTTTCCTGAAACTCCGAGAAAGTGGTCTGGCTTACCGCAAGGAGGCGGCTGTCAACTGGTGCCCGAGCTGTCAAACCGTCTTGGCCAATGAACAAGTAGAACGCGGCTCATGCTGGCGCTGCGAGTCAACCGTTGAAAAACGCAATCTTCTCCAGTGGTTTTTCAAAATTACCGAATATGCGGAAGAGCTACTGACGGGCCTCGAAGCATTGACCAATTGGCCGGAAAAAGTACGAGCCATACAACGTAATTGGATTGGCAAATCGAGCGGAACGGAACTAGTATTCAAAATCAAGAACCATCCTGGCGAAATCAGCGTCTTCACCACCCGGCCTGACACGACCTACGGAGCTACCTATCTGGTGTTAGCCCCGGAACATCCGCTGGTCGCCAAGTTGGCATCACCGGAGTGCGCTGCCGCCGTAGCAGCTTTCGTGGCGCGTATGAAGACCATCAGCGATCTTGATCGTACTTCGTCTGAACTCGAGAAAGCAGGATTGCCCATAGGCGCCATGGCAATCAACCCCTGCAATGCCGAAGAGATCCCTATTTGGACCGCCAACTACGTGCTCTACGAATACGGCACCGGTGCAGTCATGGGCGTACCGGCGCATGATGAGCGAGATCATGAATTCGCGCGAAAATACGGTTTACCATCGCGAACCGTCATACGACCAGAACATCCGGTAGCCGGACAACCAGCAGCGGCCTACGTAGAACCAGGCATAATGGTCAATTCCGACCGTTTCGATCGGCTATCCAGCGAAGAAGCCAAGGTGCTGATGACGCGTTTTGCCGCAGAAAACGACTTCGGAAAGCCTCGCATAACTTATCGCTTGCGCGATTGGTTGATCTCGCGACAGCGCTATTGGGGAACACCGATTCCTGTCGTTTATTGCGAGCGTTGCGGCACGGTGCCATTGCCAGAAAATCAGCTCCCCCTGCTGCTACCGGAAAAAGTACAGTTTACCGGCCTCGGCAAGTCTCCCCTGCTTACGGCGCCAGACTGGGTAAATACCCGGTGCCCGGCTTGCCATGGTCCAGCCGTGCGCGAAACCGACACCATGGATGGTTTCATGTGCTCATCTTGGTACTTCATGCGTTACGTCGATCCAGATAATAGCCGGGCTCCCTTCGATCTGAACAAAGCAGCTTACTGGTTGCCCGTAGATCTCTACGTGGGCGGAGTCGAGCATGCCATAATGCACCTATTGTATTTCCGGTTCTTCAATCGTTTCTGCTACAAGCAAGGCTGGGTACCGACGCCCGAACCGGTTGTCAAGCTTTTTGCTCAAGGAACTGTTCGCTATCATGGCTCGCGAATGAGCAAAAGCAAGGGAAATGTCGTCTCGCCCAACGAACTGGCTGATGAATTCGGAGCTGATACCGCCCGCGTATTCACCTTGTTCGCAGCACCTCCAGAAAGCGATCTCGATTGGAATGACTCTGGGGTAGAAGGTGCCTTCCGCTTCTTGAACCGGGTGTGGCGGCAATTTCATGACGCCAAAAAAATTCTCGACGTAGCTGTCGGCTCGGCTCCGGCAACGAACGTTGCCAGTAGGTCAGCAAAGCTGGCAGATCGCGAGATGTACCGTCAAGCACATCTCGCAGTCAAGAAGGTAACCGAGGATCTAGAGCGAAATTTTTCTTTCAACACGGCAATTTCAGCTATCATGGTTCTATCGAACGCTCTAGGAGATTATTTGCGCGAACCGCAGGTAAATAGTGCAGTTTTGGCTGATGCTGTCAATAAGTTAGTACTGCTCTTGGCACCTTTCGCTCCACACCTCGCCGAGGAGCTCTGGCAACAACTAGGTAATAAAGGATACGTAGTTTTCGCGCCCTGGCCTACCTATGATGAAACGGCGCTCGAAGTCGCGGAGATTGAAATTGTCGTGCAGGTGAATGGTAAGGTCAGAAGCCATATTCGTGTTCCGGCAGAAGCCGATCGGCGACAACTAGAAACCATTGCGCTAGCTGATGAAAAAGTGCAAACTCAGCTGCTCGGTAAAGATATTGTCAAAGTTATCGTCATTCCTAAGCGTCTGGTCAATGTCGTCGTCAAGTGACTGTTACAGCAAAGATCAGCATGAGCCTGATCTTTGCTGTAACAGTCACTTGCATAGCCCAATTTTTCTCGAACGTTAATCATCTACCGGCAAGATGCCAGCGGCTTTCGCCGATGTAGCTGGCACTGGTAGTACTCAGAGCAGTGCTACGATCAGGTACCCGAGGAGGAACACATGTCAGAGGTGTTAGTCGGCGGTAAGAAGCTGGATAACCCGGTACTTATCAAGCTGAACCCTGGTTCTATGGCCCATGCGAAGATCGCTGCTAAACGTAACGGTGCAGATGACGTGTTCATCACCGTGGGCAAAGACCTATTCGTAGCTTCTGGTCGAGGCTGGGATTTGAAAGGTGGCATTGCAAACGGCACAACCGCCACAGTAAACGGTAAACCGGGAAAGACCATTGCCAGCGACAACCAGCTGAACACTGCCAGCGAGGGATTCCGGCAGGCTTGGAAGTCAGGATTTTCGCCTGGCCTCAGCTTCATCGCAGTGGCGACAATTTCTGGTGGTGTCGTTGGCGAAATAGTGCGCAATTTCAGGTCGCCGAATGCTCCGTCGACAATCGTGCCTTTATTCAAGATGACGACGGTCGCTGTTGCCGGTGCCATATCGCTCGTTTCCGTGGTGGCTGCCCTCTATGGCAAGTTCCGCAAAGTCGACTTCACCGAGCTAGAACGTTTACCAGCTATGCCCAAGAGTTAACGAGAGTACGTGCAGTTCCCCGCGCCACTGTAGCCATTTCGTCGACCTTTCCGAGCCCATGGAGTGAGCTCGTGCCCATCTGCAGAGGCCCGGTGGAAATTGCAGGAGACGACAGCCGAATCCTCTGATTGGAATTGGAACAGCAATGGGTCTCGACCGCAGTTATGCTCACCAGGCAGCAACCTCGCTTGCAATACTTCGAGGTGCAAGCCATTCGAGCCAATTGCCGTGCTGTTCGCAGCGAGCCAAACTCCAAGATCTGCGATTTCCAAGTTCAGGAGTGGAAAGATCCAGCATAGGGCCAGCATCGGTTAACCACTCAAGAGCGACTTCGTAGATTGTCAGGCGAATTGCTGCACCGGCCAAGATATCAGATAAGCGTGCTCTATCCGAATCCGAGATTTGGTTCATGGTGTACGAGTGGAAAACGCAGACCGTCTCGTCCTGCGGTATACTGGCAAGGTGTCCAGGCAGAAGATCGATGGCATTCCCAGCAACAACGGTTGGCTTATGTTCTCTGCCAATCTTGACCGCAGCTGCCAGGCGATTCGCTCGTTCTTGGTGCTCTGGCCAGATAAGAGCTCTCATCCAGAGCATATCATCTTCGTTAGAGACATCTAGCGGGTTGAGATCAAACCCGATCACAGAGGCCACATCCAGGGCTTCGGGCAAAAAGTTAGGCGAGTGTTTACCGAGAAGTTCACACTGCAGTACCAGACCAGACTTCTTATCCCCAATAAGTGTCGGTTGGCCATAATCATAGGCGTAATGCTGCCATAGCAGGTTAAGCCCTGCACTGGCACCGATATCTACGAAGTGGACGGGTGAAGAAGAGGCCTGGGTGACAACGTGGAAAGCTGGTAACAGGTTGGCGCACCGCTGGACCTCGCTAGTCTGACAGAGCCGAGAGCTGATTATCCGCTCAATTTCCGTGGCATTATCCAGGCAGAATGCTTGAAACTCTGGGAATGGATCGCCAGTATCGACGCACTCGGATATTGATGCGTAAAATCTGCCGAACGGATGCGGGGTCTTAAGTAAGAGCCAGTGAACAGCAGCGAGGAAGATATTGGGTACCGGTATCTTAGCCTTGGAAGCCAATGCCAATAGGTCGGGTGAACTCACAATCGCAGCAGCTAGGCGCTCGTACAGCGGGGAGGTGCCGGTGCAGGATCTGCTGAACCCTTGAAAAGCTCGCTCAAGCTGGCCCGTGCTTAGCCAATGACTTTTGGTAGCTGCCGGCATCACCGTCCAAGCCTTCTATAGCCTGGCAACTGGCCATCAGACCGCCAAACTGGGGGTTCTTCGACGGTCGCCCACCATTCGTCGAGCTGTGCTATCCGACCGTCGCAGAATCTAAAGATCGAGTTCGCGTAAAACGACCGCGGTGACTGGTCAACCTGGATCACGCTATGGACCCGGCCGTCAGCCAGTGGGTTGATGTGCTCGACGGTGATGGACCAGCCTTCGGGGTACACCGCATTGACATGAATTATGGCCTTCGCACCCTCGAATCTCTCACTGGTTGTCCACCAGGTCATCACTGCATCAGGTAAGAATAGCACTTCAGCTGCGACCCAATCACGCGCCTGGATGGCATCAAACAGCTTCCTGGCGACCACAGCGTCGTTCGACTCGGCAATATGGTCCTGATATTGTTTCAGAGCCCGGTCGCAATCACAAGCGCTCTGGTAGGAAACGATAGCTTCATTGGTCATTGAACGTCACCTTTCACTAGCGCGCCTGACAGGATTCGAACGGGCGACCCCTTGCTCCGGAGGCAATGTCTGGCCGATCGCCGTAACACCGTGATAGTACCATTATCCGCCGCGTATTTTGCTCACGGGCTTATCATCTTCGATCAGCATTTATCGCAGTTTATCAGCGTTTGGCTGCCAACTTGGCTGCCAGTGACCAGGAGCAGGGGACAGCGACGTGATATCAACTTCGCCCAGCCCAAGTTCCCGGGTCATCTCTCCCTCAGCCCGTACCGGCCGCGCCCCATTGCGACGAAGGCATCTTTGTCCCAGCTCATCAGGCCGGTCAGATAATTGCGCTTGTTGTTCCCCGCAATCTCAATTCCCAGGAGTTTCAATCTGTCCTCGATTTCCTGGAGCGAGGCCTCGCCAATTTGCTCAAGAAGCTTGATGATCTGTTCCTTCAGGTCTTGCCCCGACTTTGCATCTAGCCTCTGGTTCGGTGCCGGAACGTAATGAGCTCCCTTTCGCTCACCGACCATTTTCAGTTTTCCCTCTTCGGTAAGCTTCCGCAGGCGCTCCTTG
>JACQUT010000027.1 GCA_016267585.1 Cyanobacteria bacterium NC_groundwater_1444_Ag_S-0.65um_54_12 | reverse complement strand
GGTGGCGATATTCGACTCAGTGCAGGCTCAGTCGGGTAGGAACAGCACCAGCGACAAGCCTGGCTGGAACGGACAGCTGTTACAACGCTGGGAGTTTGCCGGTGCAATGGGACAGGTTTATCACCTGGATCGCATAGCTGTTGTCTATTCATCGAGAGATTCACCGCAGCCAGGTAGAGCAGCAGAGCGACATTTAACGCAAATGCTCTTTGCTAGCGGCGCGGGGTTGACCTCGCCCACAGCGGGGATCCCTTCGGCGCGCAGCTCCGGGGGAGAGTGGGCGAGGTCAACCCCGCGCCGCTATGATACTGACAGTTCACAGATCGTGGCGGAACACCAGCAAGCTTGGTCCAGGTACTGGGCGGGAGCCGACATAGTTCTCCTGGGCGATGAGAAGGCGGCCAAAGCGTTACGCTTTGCTATTTATCATCTGGGCAGCGCAGCTAATCCGCATGACGATCGGGTCTCTATCGGAGCTCGCGCCTTGACGGGAGAGGCCTACAAGGGGCACGTGCTCTGGGATACTGAAGCTTTCATACTGCCCTTTTTCGTCCTTACACAACCATCAGCGGCGCGTGCCCTCTTACAATATCGCTACCACACTTTACCAGCGGCCCGGGCCAAAGCTGGCTCGCTGGGTTATCGTGGAGCCCTTTATGCCTGGGAATCAACCGATACTGGCGAGGAAGCTACGCCATCCTTTTCGTTGACCCTGGATGGCAAATTAATACCCATACTTTCTGGTAACCAAGAGCATCATATCAGCGCTAATGTCGCATATGCCGTCTGGCATTACTGGCAGATCACCGGTGATGATGGGTTTTTCCGTGAGAGCGGCGCGGAAATAATGCTAGATACGGCCCGCTTCTGGGCTAGCCGTGGCAGTTTAGAGGAAGATGGGTATTACCATATCCGCTGCGTCATTGGTCCGGACGAATACCATGAGAGCGTGGATGACAATGCCTATACCAACGGCATGGCGCAATGGAATCTGGAATATGGTGCACAAACTGGCCAGCTAATGGCGGAACGCTGGCCAGAACGCTGGAAGGAACTGACCCGGCAAATTGCCATCACCAGCGACGAACTAGCGCAATGGCGTTCTCTGGCCAAAGCCATGTATCTGGGTATGGATCCTGCTACTGGTCTCATAGAACAGTTCCGCGGCTTCTACGAGCTGGCGGAATTCGACCTGTCACGCCTCGAACCGCTCACTACGCCGCCCGACGTGCTGTTAGGGCGGTCGCGCGTGAAAGGTGCGAAAATCATCAAACAAGCTGATGTCCTGATGCTGCTATTTCAGCAATGGGAGCGCTTCCCCCGGGTCGTGCATGAGGCTAACTTCAACTATTACCATCCGCGAACCGCCCATGGCAGCTCACTTAGCCCGGCCATTCATGCAGCTTTTGCAGCGCGCTTGGGGCAGCTGGCATTGGCCGAACGCTATTTATCCCAAGCTGCCTCTATTGATTTGCAAGACACCATGGGTAATGCTGCTGGGGGCGTGCACATCGGTGCCATGGGTGGACTGTGGCAAGCCATTGTTTGGGGATTCGGTGGGCTGCAACTACAACCAGATGGTTTAGCTTTTGATCCGCAGCTTCCGGCAAGCTGGCAGCAGCTGAAATTTCGCCTGCAATGGCGAGGTTGCCAGCTGGCGGTAATCCTGTCTGCCGATCCGAATTACCTGACAGTGCAGTTAGCAGGTGAAGATGCCATGAATGTCGGCCTGACAAATGGAACGACCATACGTCTATTGCCAGGGCAGCAAGCTAAAGCACGGCAAGTAGCAGGTTGTTGGAGTGATTGGGAGGTCAGGCTCGCATGACGGTGCCAACCATACTCGTGCCACTGGACGGATCGCTGGCTGCGCTGGCGGCGTTGCCCGTTGCACAAGGTCTAGCTAGTCTGCTCCAGGCAACCCTGCAGATCCTCCATGTATTGGAACAGCCGCTTTCTCCTCGGGAATTGATCGAAAAGCTAAGGCTCGATAGTGAGCAATTGACGGCGGTCCTTGAACAGGCATCCGGTTTGCCAGCCCCCACCATCTTGCAAGCGGCGATTGCCAAGCAGAGCGATTACCTGGTGCTGTGCACGCGCACCGGTCTGGCTGGACCAGCTGACCTGTTTGGTCCGGTAACATGGGAAATTCTGCCGAAATCTCCTTGCCCCGTCATACTGGTACGTCCGCAACGTGGTTCTGCTCCCTGGCAACTCCGGAAGCTTCTCTTACCGCATAACGGTACCCCCACCACTGCAGCGGCGATCGAGCCAGCCGCCAAGCTGGCCCGTCTGTCTGGCGCGCAGCTCGATGTAATCCACATTACCGCTCCCGGAATACCAGTATCCCAAGAGCCGGGAACACTTACCGTCCCCCGGTATATCGATCAACCACATCATGAATGGCCAGCTTGGACAGGCGAATTTCTCGATCGCCTTTGCTGTATCGGTTGCTTGCCAGAACAGCTCAAGTTACGGCTGTTTCATAGAACCGGCGAGCCGGGAGCCGAAATTGTTCAGCATGCCGGGCAGCAGGGAAGCGACCTCATAGTGCTGGCTTGGCATGGCGAACTTGCCGCCGAGCATGCCGCGACTCTCAAAAGCGTCATACTAACTACTCCCTGTCCACTGCTGCTGTTGCGCATTCCTTGATTGTTTGTCTAATTAGCGCCGCCAATACCTCTGGACCTGAGCCTGGTATTTCGTGAATCGGGCCGAAGAAAAACTTTGCTTCCAGCGACGCTTGCGTGAATCGTCTTAGCCAGGTTGGATCTTGTGTTGCTAGCGGCTCGCCATCCGGACCGAAGATGGGTTCTTTGCTGCGTTCAGCAGTAGCGGTCTCCCAGAAAGTCAGTGCACTGGCCGGTAACTTACATGTGGCAGCCAACTGGTCAGTATTGATT
>JACQUT010000332.1 GCA_016267585.1 Cyanobacteria bacterium NC_groundwater_1444_Ag_S-0.65um_54_12 | reverse complement strand
GGATACAGAATTCGGCTTACAGATCCACTAACGCTCAGCAGCCGCTCTAACCGAAGGAAACGGAGGAAGGGGCGACTGCTCAGGCAATTCGGCCCGCGATCTCGCGAGTGGGGGAGATAGCCGTTCGAGAGCGATGCTCAAAGGCGTTTGCGTATGCCAATCAAGAAAAAGGAGGCATTAAAGGCCAGGTGCAGAGCGGTGCAAACTCCGAGTATCTCTGATGCTACTTTGAGCGAGGGGACCCAGATCAAGGGTAATAACAGCAAGCAACCCAATACCGAATCGGCTTGATCCAAGATCAGGAAACAAAGACCAGTGATACCCGAAGCCGTAACGCCGGGCGCTATTTCGAGCTGTCGTTTAAGGAAACTGTTTGGCAATTCGCCCAAGGCATAGCCCAGGCCCAGCACCGCTCCAGCATATAACGGGTTGACGCTGGTGTAATCGAATAGCCCGATGGAACGTACTGCGGGATAGTATAGCGCCAACAAAAATTGCATGGTCATTACGACCATGCACCCGGTGATCAATACCAAGAAACCCCGCCAGGTTTTATGATCTCCGAACAAGCGCTTGCCCCGGAAGGTAAGATGGCCATCTACCGGTACTCGTAAGCGCGGAAAGATATCACGCTTGACAATCCCCATGTGAATGGCGCCGGCCATCACCATGGGCAACGCTAGCCAGAGAATCGCACCAATAGTTATCATAGCTGATTCCTCGCCCGGGGATGTCGTATCAAGCTAGCTATCCAGCAAGATAATAGAACCATTGGTCCCATCGACTATGGCGCGCGCGCCATCTTTTAGCCGGCTGCAAGCATGCGGTACTGCCAGGACAGCCGGAATGCCATATTCACGCGCAACGACCGCCGCATGGCTCAAGAAACCGCCAGTTTCGGTGACCACCGCGCCGATGATCCCGAATAAAGGTGTCCAACCCGGATCGGTGAAGGGGGTGACCAGGATGTCACCCGGCTGCAAGCGAGCGGATTCGGCGATAGAGGAGATGACGCGCAGGGTCCCCTCCACCTGTCCAGGACTGCAGGCTACGCCGCACAGCCCGGTGACGGCGGTAACCGGAATCTCCTGAAGCTGGTACCGATAACCCACCTCGTTGGGATTCTTGAAGTTGCGATAACTCGCATTGTAGTAACGACGTTCCTGGATTATGCTTTCGGCTGCCGCTGGTGCCAATTCACCGGCGGCCAGGGCAATTACCTCGTGGAAGGTCAAGAAGAAGATATCTCCTTTGGTGTTGAGCTGACCTGCCACTTGCATACGTTTCGCCAATGCCAGGGTGAGGCGCCGAATCTGGTAGTACAAGCGCGTGGAATGATCGCGCATGTACTCTCGCCACCAGGCATAATTGCGCGCGCGCTCCAGTTTCTGGAAGAAGCTGCGGCGCCCCAGGCGCAGCTTGCCGAAATAACGCTCTGCTTTGGCGCGTTCTGCTATATACCGCTCGTACTGTTTTTGGCTGGCAACTGCCGGATCGCTGCTTCCAATGGTTTTGAGGAAACCTTGTAAAGTCTGGATGACGAAGGTACTGTCTTCATCCCAGCGCGGAGCTGTCAAATCCAGTTCAGCCGTGGAATGCTGACGGTAAGTCCGGCAAAAGTCCAGCAAGCATGCTGCTAGCTCGGTACCGGCCAGTAGCTCCCAGACAGTTGCTGGTTCAGCCTCCACGATGGCAGCTCCCAGTTCGGGATCTTGGCGCAGCTTTTCGGCCAGTTGCCAAAGTGCTATCAAAGGTTTCAGATGGGGAACATCTTGCAGCCCACCTAGCAGGGCCAGGGAGCTGATGTCATTGCCGCATTTCTTTTCTAGCGGCGCGAACACCTGCTTGAAATCCAGCTTGGCATTAGAGGTATTGAAGATGGTATAGAAGTAGGCGGATTCTATGCGGAAGTAGTCCTCCAAGATCAAGCGCTTATATTGTTCCAGTAGCTGCGGGAAAGGTAGATTTTGCAAGTCCAGAGCGTCGTAACTCGCTTCAATGCCAGGAAAATCTGCTACTATTCGCCGGTTGCGCTCCAGTTGCTTGCGATATGCTTTTCCCAGGGCGAAGAGGACCGGCAAGGCTCCCCAGATAGTTTGCAAGTTCACCGGCACGGTCAAGCCATCACCGTCGTAAGTGGGCTCTATACCAAGATCGCGATCGAAGTCCCGCTCTTTGAAGCCTGGCACTATCTGCAAAGCCTGTTTGACTGCTCCCATGTTCCAGTAGGGCCGTGCAAAGAAGACTTTTGCCCACTCTACCTCTTCATTGGTACGCCATAGCTTGATAGTACGCAGGTAAGTCGGCATGGTGTGCTGCCAGATGAAGTTATAAAGTGACCACATGTAAGGCGATACCACTCCGGCTGCTACGCCACCGTCACGAAAGTCGGCAGTGGTCCACTCGCCGGAAATACCGGTAAAGTTCAGCTTGGTTATGGGCCGAGCTTGTAGCAAGTAGATCTGACCACTCGCTATCGCAAATTCTATGTCTTGCGGGCAACCGTATAACAAGGCGATCTGGCGCCCCAAAGCGGCAATTTCTACCAGTTGCCGGTCGCCGAGGGTACGGGACGCCACGATGTCTACCTGTAACGGCGTACCAGTGTGTGCTGCTATTACGAAGCGATCTGGTTGCACCTTGCCGGAGACTAGCGCCTCCCCCAGGCCCCAGCAGGACTCGATGACCATTTCGTCTTCGCGTCCCGACACGGGATTCACGGTGAAGAGCACACCGGCGCTGTCTGCTGCTACTAGCCGCTGAACGACTATGCCCATCCCAGCGCCCAGCTGTTGAAACACCACGCCATGTTTTTCCCCGTAGATCAAGACGCGTAGCGCCCATGCGGAGGCCCAGCATTGCTTGATGGCCGCTTCGAGCTGCGAGATCCCCGCTACGCCCAGAATGGACTCGTATTGACCGGCAAAACTGGCTTGGCCCAAGTCCTCATTGATACCAGAAGATCGCACGGCAACCAGACCGCCACCGAGTTCACGATAGGCAGTGGCAATCGATGCTTGTAAATCTCCGGGCAGAGCATTGCTGACGATATACGCTTGCGCTGCCGAGAGCCAGTTCTCGAGCTGGCACGCTTTTTCTTCGGAATTTGCCTGGGCATACGCCTGCCTGATGGCGGCGATTTCTGGCACGCTAGCCAAGAAGTGCTCATATGCCGCCACCGTCAAGCAAAATCCTTCCGGTACCGGTAAACCGGCTGCAAATAGCTCCAGTAAACCTAGAGCCTTTTTCCCCACCTGTTCCAAAGCAGGCATGGTATCGGTAGCGAAGGGAATGATAGTTGCGGTTTTTTGCAGAACGCGGTGCATCTGCTTATGCCTCTCTCATGCGATCGAAGGTATCGTCGGAAACTGCTTTGATGGCTTCTGGCGGCAGCAGGCCGATCAGACTGAATACATCCAGGAGATCACTGGCTCCGTCATGCTGCGCAGAGAAGAAGTAAGTGGGTTCCCAGCGTGGCTGATAATGAGCCTTGTGACGCGACACGCCAGTGAAGTTATAGACTGGTCCTACTTCGTCACGAATGGCAACCAGCAACTGGCGGGTCAGCGAACTGGCAGCTGGATGATCTTCGTCTTCTAGCCCCGCCAGCGGCGCCAGCCCTAACGAGAGGATTTCGCGCCCTTCGGCCTGGAAGGTGCGAATCGCCTCCAGCAAGAGCAAATCATGGATGCCGTGCGGCTGCGGCGCATAACGTTCAAGATCGGCATAATATCCTATGACCTTTCCGTTGCGATAAATCGGATCGAAGAAGACCAGACCGACCAGCTGGGTACCTTGGAAGGCAAAGAACTTGCGCACATCTTCTTCGTCTACCGATGGCAGCGGCCGTAGCAACAAGTCCAGCTCACGCTGATTGATCTTGCGGCACAGCCAGGTTCTGGAGATCTGTTCCACCGCTTCGAACGGCACTGCGGCGTAAGAAGCTTCTTTGACTGCTACTCCAGCGGCCCGAGCGCTGTTGCGCCAGCGCCGCAGCTGAGCGAAACCTTTCCCTGGCAAACTCAGATCGAAATCAGCCAAATCCAGGATCGCGTCATCGCCCACGCGATTGACGTAGCCATATGATGCCAAGGCGTCTGCCGTCTTGCTGCCGAGCTGTATCCCGGTCAGCTTGAGGGCATGCTTGCGACAATAAGTAGCAAAGGCATCCATGGCGGATGGCAGGTGCTCGGTCGCGCAAATCGGATCGCCGAAGATTACCGCTGTTCTGCCCTTGATCCCGTAGGGTAGATAACCCTGCTCTTGTGGCAAGTAGAATGCCTTGATATCCTCGCGCAAGGTAGAATAAGCGAGTGTCGAGTTCCCGTGCTGCTTGAGCAGTTTCTTGCGATTGCGGCCACCATCGAGCACCTGCAGGAAAGCCGGTACTTGCAAGGTGTTCCGCACGTAGGTCTGGAAAAGGAAATCGAGCAATTTTGCCGATGCTGGCACGATCGCATCGACTGCTGCGTCTCCCAGCCATGACCGTAAGGCTGATTGGTCAAAGCGCGGTTCGTCACATGTCATGTAGGGTCGGTATACTTCGATGCCACGCTGCATGAGTTCTTCTTCCGGCTGCAAGATGGCGGGAAGTTCCTCCCGCATTTCGAGGTAATCCATTCCCAGTGCCGTGGAGAAGGCACGATGGATTTCCCCGAGAGTGGTGGGATGCGGATTGGTGAGATGGAAAATGCTGCCCCGGGGTGGTCGGCTCTGTATTATCATTACTAGTAGCCGTATCACGTCGTCGACGCAGATGAGATTCTTGGCCACCGTCGTTCGACCAAGAACCGTGAAGTGTTGCTGTTTCAGTTCTTCTGAAGAGTACTTGTTCTTGAGGGTTTCGCGTAAGCGGAAGTAAGATCGCAGGACGCCATAGGCCATTTTGTCAGAGTTCACCTGGCCAGTTCGGGAATCACCCACCACTATGCTTGGCCGCAAGATGGTCCAGTTCAGGTTTGAGCTGGCCACTACTGCTTCCGCCGCATGCTTGCTCGCTTCGTAGGGGTTGAAGAAGCCAGGCGGATCGGCTAGTTGCTCGTAAGACGTACCCTGGCTGCGGCCACAAACGTAAGCAGTGCTGACGTGATAGAACTTGGCGAGCGCTAGCCGCTGGCAAAAGTCGATTAGCTGGCGGGTGCCTTCCAGATTATTGCAAAAGGTCTCTGCACGATTACGCTCCCGAAAATCCGTCATGGCCGCTACATGCACGCAAGCCTCGAAAGTTTCTGGCAAGGTCTCGCTGGCGCTGCCCAGATTCGCCAAGGCCAAGTCGCCTGATATGACATGAAAATTTGGTTGACTTAACAGTGAAGAGACCTCCGGTCGTTGTTGCGGAGGTAATTTGTTAGCTGGACGAACGATCGCCCAGAGGTGAAGATCTGGATCGCTGGCCAGCAAGGTTTTTGCCAGCTCTTGTCCTATGAACCCAGTAACTCCGGTAATCAACAAATGGCGCATCTTAAAGGTTCCCTTATCCGGTCGCGATGTCAGAATCAGTGATTTATCTTTGCCGCTATGTCAAACCTATAGCCAGTAAAGACCAGAATCTTGTCATGCAAACCGGTTTTTTGGCTATGCTTAACCTTGCATTAACTTCAATCAGTATTAGCGAGCGTACTGGTCAGATAGCCGGCCAGCACCGTCCACAATAACTTGGCATTGGCGCCGGCTAATAAACGTTGGCGGCTGGACTCCAGTTTGCTTGCGATTCGTTCCCAGGTGCCGAAGCTTCGTCGGGTTTGCGCCAGTTGTTGCACTAGCTCTGTTTGACCTATCCAGTCTGCTTTTCCGGTTCGTGACAAGATCATGACATCTCTCACCTGGCCTATCAGCTCTTCTAGCAGTAAATTTTGCTCATTGCTATCGAGAGACGCGATTTTTTCTGCTTCAGCTAGCGCCTCGAGCAGGTCAATCTTTGCCAAGATACCAGAGGTCGGCAGCTCCGCTCCTTGAGCGAGAGCCAGTGCCCTGCCTATCCGTCCAGCCGAGCGACGCGCAGCATCCCGGGCGCACTCGGTAGTTAGCGCGTGCCGCTCCACTAGCCATTTTGCGATGGTGTTTTCGCCGAGCAACCCGAAAGGAATGCGCTGACAGCGTGAGACGATGGTAGGCAAAATTCCAGTAATTCCCTGGGCCAGCAGCAAGAAAATGGTTCTGCTTG
>JACQUT010000326.1 GCA_016267585.1 Cyanobacteria bacterium NC_groundwater_1444_Ag_S-0.65um_54_12 | reverse complement strand
GAACATGGGCATCAGACCCTGCCTTTCGTGAGAAGGTGCGGGTTCAGCAGCCTGTCATTGTTCGTCGCAATGGCGGGCTGCACCTTGCTACCCGCCAGCACCGGAGGCGAGTAGCTACCATTTGATTGTATGGCCGGGGATTGGCGAAAAGCAAGCAGTAGTTAAGTGGCAGCTGCTCAAGAACCACTTGCCATGCACATATCGCGCGTAACAATCTGCCCGATGAACCTATTTACGATGCCTATCAATAAGATACTCGACGAATCAGGTTGTTGCCAAAGTTTGCGTCA
Organism: Cyanobacteria bacterium NC_groundwater_1444_Ag_S-0.65um_54_12; assembly: GCA_016267585.1. Lineage (GTDB taxonomy): Bacteria > Cyanobacteriota > Sericytochromatia > S15B-MN24 > VGJW01 > JACQUT01. The sequence goes on along the minus strand of JACQUT010000326.1, from coordinate 4,659 downwards.
GCGATGTAAAGATTCCCGGCGCTATCCACCGCCACGCCATTGGGGACATTGAGCTGGGCACTGGTAGCTGGACCGCCATCACCAGAATAGCCCCATGTGCCATTCCCCGCCACCGTATTGATAATTCCACCAGTGTTCACCTTGCGAATGCGATAGTTGAACTGATCGGCGATGTAGAGGTTACCCGCGCCGTCTACCGTGACTCCCCGGGGCATCCAGAGCTTGGCACTGGTAGCCGCGCCGCCGTCTCCCGAGTAGCCACCGCTGCCGTTACCGGCCACCGTTGTGATGACACCAGCAGCATTTACTTTTCGAATGCGCTGATTGACCTGATCGGCGATGTAGAGGTTACCCGCGCCATCCACCGTCACGCTCCGCGGATCGCGAAATTGTGCCGCCGTAGCTACGCCACCGTCACCGGCGAAACCATACGAGCCATTGCCCGCCACGGTAGTGATAATGCCAGTGGTGGAATCTACCCGGCGGATCCGCTGGTTGTCCTGGTCAGCGATGTAGAGGTTACCGGTGCCATCTACTGCTATGCCATAGGGAAAGCCAAGCTGAGCTTGAGTGGCGGGGCCGCCATCACCGGCAAAACCATGAATGCCGTTACCTGCTGCCAAGGTAAGAGTGCCGTCAGCGGCGATCCGGTAAACCACATCGCCATCGGAAACGCTGATCAACAGATTGCCGAGATTATCCTGGGCCATGGCGGACGGCCAGGTCATGGGCCAGTCAGTCGGCAACGTGCCGGCTGGTGGAATGGTGGTGCCGGCGACCAGATCGATGGTGGTGCCCGGGATGATCACCTTGAACCAGCTAGTAGCTAACGTCAACAGATTTCCGACCTGCACCGTCAAAGGACCGCTCGTGGCGTTAGACGGCACAGTGACGGTCAATTGCGTACCAGTGGGATTCACCGTCAACTCAAGAGCCATTGCTCCGTTAAAACGCACGAGGTTATTGCTGGCGGTAGGATCAAAATTGCCGTAAAGCATGATCGAGCTGCCGACTACCGCACTCATCGCCGAGAGATCGGTTAACAGGGGGCCGCGTTCCAGCAAGGCGAAGTTGCCGGTCACGGTATCGCGAGCCAGCGCCCTTACGGGATCCCGGTTGCTCGAGAGCACAGCATCTACCAGATCCCAGACTGCTGAATATTCTGTCCCTGCTATCTCTGGCGTCGGGGTAAAAACATCGGGGTTGCCTATCGCGATCTTGCCCAGCAACGTCTGCAATTGCGAGGCATTCAATCCCTTCAGACCAGCAATGGCTGATATTGCGGTAGTACTGCGGCTGATCGAAATACGCGATCCGGTAAGACTGGTCCAGCTGCCATTTGCATTGCTCACTATGGTACGCAAACGCGCCGCGGAAGCACCGACTCGATTGGGACCTCCACCAGCCGAAATACCCTTGCTGGCTTCCAGCAAGTAAGGCTTGTTGGACTGGGGTCGCCAGTTCGTCAGCGTCAGGGAAAAGGCACCGGCCGGGGTAGTTAGTGTAGTGGCCACCACCAGCCCGTTAGCCGGATCGATCAGTGAAACCGTCGCACCACTTGCAATCTCGCCAGCCGTGGCCAGAATGCTCGCTCGTGCTGTTTCTTGCCAGCGTACCTGCCCTGATAGGTAGCTGCCAGCAACGGAATGCCCTGGCGCCAAAACCGACAGCGGACGCCAGCAACTGGTGATTAGCAGCAACAGGGTTACCAGCGTAACAATGGTCAGGCGAGCGGCCCGCGCTCTCAGGGTTACCAGCCAGTACCGTGCCATCGCTCCCCTCCCGGCAAAAAAAGCAGGCGAGCGGCCCGCGCTCTCAGGGCTATCATACCCGCCAGAGGCAAAAATCTGCGGACGCTCCCTGGCGAGTTACCATAGGAGGGGCACGGTAAAGCACTCTACACCGGGAGGCAAAGTAAGCTAAAATGTGAACAGCTAATTGAAAGGAGTCTTAGCGGATGCCCAGAGTGCTTTTCATTTGTCCCGCAAACAATGGAAATAGTCAGATGGCAGAAGCCTTCTTTCGTTTCATGGCACAGTACCGGGCCGCTGCAGCTTCAGCTGGGCTGCAACCAGCAACGGAGATCGATCCGGTGATAAAAATTGCCATGCAAGAAGTGGGGTTGCTGCTCAGTGGTCGTCCGCAAATGCTTGGGCCAGCGCTGGCAGCCGAGGCAGATCGAGTCATAGCCATCGGTTGTGATCCGTTACCAGACCAGGCTACTGATGACTGGAAACTGCCCAATCCGGTAGGGCTGGCCTTGGATGAAGTCAGGCGGATTCGCGAGCAAGTTCGAGCGCGCGTCGAGATACTGGTAGCAGATCTCAACGTAGCGCGCCCGGTGACTCGTAATCTACCGTCCGATGCTCAAGAATGAAGGCGCTGTTTCATTAGCGGCAAGAACGGCACAACCTGCTGGACAGGTCTCTAGCACATAATAGGTTTGTCCCGGTAAGATCATCTCGCCATGTCGCATGCGATTGCTCAGCTGACCTTTTTACTGGTCAAGGGCCAGAATTTATTAGAGCTGGTGCTGCAACAAACTGGGTATAAGAATTGCGGGGAGGTTTGTCTATTGCCAGAGCCAAAAGCCGTATTGGGCATAAGACCGGCAGTGCCACCACCGCCGCCTAGCTATGCACCACTTACCCGCGTTACCAGTCCCCTTACCTTGCGGGACACTCGCCCCTTGGCATGGGTAGAGATTGCCAGGCGGTTGGGTCGCGTGGAATCGTTGGATCTCAGGGCAGAAGATGGAACGCCACGCAGACGTAATCGACCACTGGCACAATCCTTGCAGGTGATTCGCGAAAAAATAGAAAGCTTCTTTCGTAGATCGCAATAAAACGTCTCGAGCCGGAGCCTTGCGGACGGCGACGTCGAGCGGACGCCATCGGAACCGGGAAGATACGGTATGATAAGAATCTTGCTAATTTTTCGCGAACTGCTATGAACGTAAGGATAATCGTTAATGGCTAAATTTCGGAGCTTCTCGGGCGGTGTTTGGTGAATACCGAAGAATTTTTGCTGAATCTTGTCCACTGGGTAGAACAGTGGGGATATTTGGCGGTATTTTTTGGAATTCTCATCGAGAATGCCGGGATCCCGGCGCCAGGTGAACTAATGATCATCGCCGGTGCCATCATGGCAGGCAAGGGAGCGATCGCCCTAGGCGTCGAGACACCGCCACTCAAGATTCATTTGGTCTATTTATGGTCAGTAGCCGGAGCAATAGTCGGAGATAACATAGGCTACTGGATCGGCGCTACTGGTGGGCGAGCGCTCATGTTGCGAATCGGCCGCGTATTCGGTATTACAGCAGCCAAAATTGCTGCAGCAGAGCGCGCCTTCGCTGGCAGATCCGAATGGACGGTCTTTTTTGGGCGTTTCATAACACTATTACGAATCTTTGCCGGACCATTAGCTGGAATGATTCACATGCCATACCACCGTTTTGTCCTATTCAATGCCTCCGGAGCCGCTATTTGGGTGTTAGCGGTAGCAGGGCTCGCCTACGCATTTTCCGAGGAACTCGATCTGATCATAACAATCCTGCAGCGCTTAGGCTGGATAGGCCTGGTGATATTTGTAGGCCTGCTAATCTACGTGATTTGGCGTCGATTCCACCAGCGAGCCTATGCTATCAGAAGTAAACGGTCGGTTAGCGACAGTGAACCAATTCAACCTTCCTCGTCTGGTTAATGGATGAATTGTTCCATCTGTCACACACCTACGACGAAAGGTCAGAAGTTCTGCACTGCATGTGGGCAAGCCCTTACCATTACTTGTCCGGCTTGCGGCACAGCGGTTACTGCCACCGCTCGCTATTGTGTTTCTTGTGGCACATGCCTGGTGGCTGAGGCAGGTGCAAAAGGTGATGGCAAACTGCTGACCATACAGACGGCGCCTAGCTTAGTCAGTCCAACTGTACCGCTGGGGGATCGTAGGTTTGTGACGGTGCTATTTGCCGATGTCTCTGGCTTTACCACCATGAGCGAAAAGCTCGATCCCGAGCAGGTGACGGAGGTGATCAATGCTTTCTTCAAGGTACTGACCGAACCGATTTACCAATTTGGTGGGATTGTTGATAAATACATCGGTGATGCCATAATGGCCCTTTTTGGAGCACCGGTGGCGCATGAAGATGACCCGGAGCGTGCCGTCATGGCGGCATATGAAATGCGGAAGGCAGCTCGGGTTTTCGCGGATAAACTGGCAGCGACTACCGGAATCCGCCTCATGGTACGTATTGGACTGAACACGGGCCTGGTAGTGGCAGGCGCAGTGGGTGGACAGCAACGACAAGACTATACAGTCATGGGCGATACGGTGAATCTGGCCCAACGCATGGAAAGCGCCGCGCCAATCGGTGGAATTTTGGTCAGCCAGGAAACCTATCGTCTGACCCAGCAGCTCTTCGAGTTCAAGGCACGGGAGTTGATCCATGTCAAAGGTAAGGCTGCGCCAGTATATACCTACGAGGTAATAGGCTTGCTCCCGCAACAAGCCCGCGTGGTGGGACGGCAGTTCGCTTTGCGTGGCCGAGCAGCCGAGTGTGATCGCCTGAAGGAGATCCTCGCCCGGGGGGCAAGGGGAGAGCCAGTGTTCGTAATGGTAGCAGGCGAAGCCGGATCTGGGAAAAGCCGACTGCTGCGCGAG
>JACQUT010000325.1 GCA_016267585.1 Cyanobacteria bacterium NC_groundwater_1444_Ag_S-0.65um_54_12 | reverse complement strand
GGTTATACTCGGCACGAACATCGGGACCGAAATCAATCACATCCCGGCCGATCCAAGCTTGTTGATCCAGGACGTTGTAACATGGCTGGGACCAGGATGGTAGAGGAGTGTTTCTGTTGTCTAGCTCGGCTAGTTACTTGCATGACCTGCAAAATCTATTATTTACGGTGGAGAAACCCGCACGATATCTCGGCAGTGAATGGGGCGCGAGTGGCAAAGCATGGGCGGATTATCCCCTGCGAATAGCCCTGGCTTTCCCCGATCGCTACGAAGTAGGCATGAGTCATCTCGGTAGCAGAATCCTTTATCAGATTCTCAATCGTTTAACTTATGTCTTCTGCGATCGCGTTTTCGCTCCGGCACCTGACATGGCAAGCAAATTGCGAAATGCCAACATCCCGCTCTATGGCCTGGAGTCAAAGCAACCGCTTGCTGCTTTTGCTGCTATCGGCTTCACTTTTTCCTATGAGCTGAATTACACTAACTTCCTCGACATGTTGGACCTGGCAGGCATCCCGCAGGAACGCTGCCAGCGTGAAGCTGGCAGCTGGCCATTCATCTTCGTCGGTGGTCCCAATAGCTTCAACCCGGAGCCGTTTGCCGATTTCGTGGATTTCGTAGTGATCGGTGACGGCGAAGAAGTCATGCAGGATCTGGCGAAGGCGCTTCATGCTTTCAAAGACAATCCGGAGCTAGAGCGCCGCGAACAACTGCTGACGCTAGCTCAAATCCCAGGCATTTATGTTCCGCAGTTTTACCGGGTAGAGTACGAAGGCCCTAACAGACCCGTCAAGCACTTCACGCCTGATCCCGGAGTTCCCTTTCCGGTAGTCAAGCGCGTGTTGCCAGAGTTGTTGCCGGATTATCATCCCGATCAAACTCCGGTACCGTATCTCCCGATTATTCATGATCGGGCACCGATTGAAGTCAGGCGCGGCTGTGATGCTGGATGTCGCTACTGCCAGGCGGGTTTCATCTATTTGCCGGTGCGAGAGAGAAAAGCTAGCGACGTAGCTGAACTGGCAAACCAAACTATTAGCGGTACGGGCTATGAAGAATATAGCCTTTTTTCACTATCTTCCGGTGACTATACGCAATCAGTCGAAGCGGTGCGACTTTTGATAGAGCAAGACCACATGCTAGGCGCTAACCTGAGTCTGCCGAGCTTACGCGTGGATTCGTTTTCCCTGGAAATGGCCATGGCTGCCCAGCAGCTCCGCAAGAGCACTTTTACCTTTGCGCCAGAAGCCGGAACCCAGCGGTTGCGTGACGTAATAAATAAAAACCTCACTGCCGAGGAAATCCGTTACGTGATTCGCGAGACCTACCGTGCCGGCTGGCATTCCGTGAAGTTATATTTCATGATCGGCCTGCCCAGCGAGACGACTGCTGACATAGCTGGGATAGTGGAGCTGGTAGATCAAATACGGCAAGATGCTTTGCTGACTCGTCAGCAGGATCCGAAGCCACGGCCAGCGATTCGCATACACCTCACCATATCGACTTTCGTCCCCAAGCCACATGTGCCGTTTCAATGGCGTCCACAAGATACCCTTCCCCAGATTGCCGAAAAACAGGCTTTTTTGCGCAAAGAAATGCAAAAGCGTGGAATGAAGATAAGCTTTCACGATCGCCATGCTTCGCAACTGGAAGCAGTCTTGGCCAGGGGCGATCGACGCCTTGGACGATTGTTGAAGCGTGCTTGGCAGCTAGGGGCGGTCAACGATGCCTGGTCAGAGCATTTCAAGCCAGAGTTGTGGGCAAAAGCTGCTCAAGATACCGGAATAGATTTTAATTTTTATGCTCACACGCACTGGAATTATGACTGGGCCTTGCCCTGGGATATCGTAGCTGCGGGTGTAAACAAGCGTTATCTGCGTCATGACGACGAGCGGGCAGCTAGCGGCAAACAGCTGGAGCACTGTTCGAAAAAATGCTGGGGGTGTGGCGTATGTCCCAATTTAGGAGTAGCACATTCACTAGCCGGAACGGCTTTGCCGAAAATAGACTGCTCGGCTCCGCCGCGACAGCCTTCCTGGCAGTTTGCTAGCAACCCTTCATTACACGAGCGAGTACAAAGGCTGCGCCTTCGATTCAGCAAAGATGGGGATTTGCGTTTCATTTCTCATCTTGACTTGCTACGGCTCTTCGAGCGGGCCCTGAGACGAGCCGCATTACCGGTGGCCTTTTCCCGGGGCTTTAACCCGCGACCAGCTATCGAGTTTGCGGCTCCGCTGGCACTCGGCAGCGCTAGCAAGTGCGAGCTGGCAGACATCTATCCGAGCTGCCGAGTGGATGCAACGCTTTTCAGCGAACGCCTGTCCGCAGCACTACCACCGGAAATTGCCATTTCTGCCGCCTGGGAGGTACCGCAGAGCGGGCCTTCCCTCATGTCACTGGTCGAAGAAGCTAGCTATCGCATCAAGCTCAGAGATGAAATCCCACCGGTGGCTTGGCACGAATTCTTGGCCCGCCCTGAGCTTCTTTTTATCAGGAAGCGTAAAACTGGCGAACAACAAATAAATCTCCGGCCCCTCATTCGCGCTATTTTACCCGAAAATGAAAAACTGGTTAATTTACGACTGCAGACTGGCTCCCAAGGTAATGCGCGTCCCGACGTCGTACTGGCAGCCATGGGCGCCTTCCTGGCGCGAACGCTGCTATGCGACGAAATTTGCCGTACCGAGCTGGTCTTGCGCGACAGTTAATGAGCACTATTTTTCCATGTTGTCAAGAGACGCTAGCTTGTATTAAAATAGTGATCAGGATATCCGATGACTTTGTGAAAGGATTATTAAGATGAAAGCCAATACTTCCAAGCAAGCAGGGTTTACCTTGATCGAGTTGTTATCAGCACTGGGCTTCCTCGTAGCCGCTTTCGGCGCTTCTGCCTTCTTCGCCCATTAATTTCCGAAAGCCCTGCCCGAGTGGGCAGGGATAGTG
>JACQUT010000333.1 GCA_016267585.1 Cyanobacteria bacterium NC_groundwater_1444_Ag_S-0.65um_54_12 | reverse complement strand
GTCATAAGGGCTATGAAAAGTCATAAGGGCTATGAAAAGTCATAAGGGCTATGAAAAGAGACTTCATGCGAGATCATCCTTTTGATAGAAAGCAACTAATGACCGGTTCACGAATGAGAAGTAGCGCTCGCTTTATAGCGCGTGCGGAGCCATCTGCACAGCGCGGCAGCCAGCATGGCACAATAACCGATGACCTTAGTCTACCGTGATGATGGTCCCTACATGCTCACCGTTCATTGCTCTGGTCAATAAACCGGGTTTGAGGCCATTTATGATCTGCACCTGTCTAACATGTTGCGCCCGCGGCATGTAATGAATTAGCGCCCGCTCAATTCCCAGATCTGGCAGATCCATGGCCAGCAACTCGGCTACCTTGATCTTTGGCAGGAACCGTGCCTCGGGATCTTTTTTCGGATCGCCAGTATAAAGGCCATCTTCATCCTTCACAAAGATCACGTTCTTGGCTCCCAGGTACTCGGCAGCCAGGTACATCCCGGTGTCGGTACGATGAGGTGGAATGCGGCCCGTCTCGGGAAGTTTCTCGTAATACTCGAAGGGCGGCATCCCGCTCATGATGGGCAGACAACCCAGTTTGAAGTAGAGAGGCAACTTTTCGAAGTCATCCGGCCATAGGTAAGCTGCACCATGCTTGGCCAACAACATCTGCAGCATCAGGCCATTTTGACGAGCGGTGGCAGCACCCAGGGCCGCGAGCGCTCCGGTGGGCAGATCCAGATCGAGAGCCAGTGAGTACATGTGACGAGCGCGTGTTCCGCCTCCGGCAAAGATGAGCAGCTGATGGCCGGCTTCTTTGAGCGCTACGATTTCATCCAGTAGCGGGTACACCGCTGCCCGGCCGCGGTCCATGATGCTTTGGCCACCGATTTTTATCAGGTTGGCAGCTGGCAGTATTTTGATGGAAGGTGGCAAATCTCTATCCAGATCTTCCAGCTCAGAAAACGTACGATCCATATAAAAGTCTGACAACTTGGTGCGATCTTGTATAGCTTCCATCCTTAACCATCCTTCGTAATCACGGTACCTACAGCTTCGCCGTTCACTGCCCGCGTGAGTAAGCCCGGAACTAAACCGTTGATGACCCGGAACTGCTTGAGGTGGTGCGCGCGCTCGAGCATATAGAGGACTTCACGCTCGATAGGTAGATCTGGCAGCTTAAGCAATTCACTGACGGAACCTTGCGCGATGAAGCTCGCTTGGGGATGCTTCTTGGGATCGTCCGTGTAGACACCGTCAACATCTTTCACGTAGATGAGGCTCTTGACGCCTAGCACCTCGGCAAGTAGAAAGATGCCGCAATCTGGGCCATGATTCGGCATCACGCCATGGCGGGGCGGTGGCTCCCAGAAGCGATAAGGCGGAATGCCGGTGCATACCGGTATGGCACCACTACGCAAAAACACCGGCAGCAAGAGCATCTGTTCTTTGGTGAAGTGGATGCCACCATGTACCGCGAAGACATTTTGCACCAAGCGAACGTTTTGCTCCTCGACCGAACCGATCAGGGCAGCCATGCCACCTGGTGGAATTCCCAGATCGGCGGCGATCGCTAACGTGTGTCGCGCTCGGATACCGGCTCCTACCCCGACTATTAGCTGTTGTTGCTTGCGACACGCCACTACTTCTTCTACTAACGGTAGGAGCGCGACCTTGCCCCGATCGATGATCGATCGGCCACCTAAATGCGTGATGATGGCTGCTGGTGCTAGAACTCGCACCGTGGTGGGGGAAGTTCGTAACTCTATTTGCTTGTCTTGTAATGATTCGCGCATCAATTCGGTTTCGATGTGCGTTCGGTGGAGGCCTTCTCCTCGGATGATTCGAGCCATAACTCTCCTTCTTGCGGAACACCGTATTGGTGGGATGAAGTAGCAAGGATAGCGTTCTTACCCAGGGCTGCTAGAAGATGAAAGGTAACGAATCCGCTAGCCGTGCCGAATACTAGATGAAACAATGCCATTGGCGCAAGCAGAGCGAAGAATAGCGGTGGCGCCTGAATTAGCAGTCCGATCAGCACGATGGATGCGAAACGGGCGATCGCCGCAGCCAAACCAAGTCCAGCATATGCCAATGCTCCCCGCCCTTTAGCCAATGGCCAGAGAATATCTACCACCAGGCCCGGAGCGAGGAATTTGCAGAACTCGAAGGGCCCGAATTGCCCTTCGCCAAAGGTCAAGGATACCACCCCTTGGGTGGTACCTAACATAGTTGCACCCCAACGTGAACTGGTTCGTTCAGCCGCCACCACATATAGCGGCAGCAGGATCACGCTTTTGTGTCCTGGTGCGAACGGAATACCAGGCATTAACTTCAGGAAGCGAACGGTCTGGGACAAAGCGGCCAATCCTGCTATGAGCGCGAGATCGCGCGCCAAGGCAATTTCCAGATCTGGCGCCAGAACCTTCACCCGTTGTTCAGCTTGACGCAGCTTTGCCTGGAGCGGATTGAGCAAAAAGTGCAGCTTGCCAGAACCCAGATCGCCCCAAAATTGTCGCAGCAACGCCAGGTTAGCAAACTTATTGCCACCCCGGTTCGGTTCAGTGGCACGTCGCCGTTGACCATGAACCCGGTCAGTGGAGCCGAGCAAAGTGATAGTTATGTCGATGGCCAGTGCCACTAGGCGCGGCAATCCCAAACCTTGCAACCCGGCAACCAGATCGCCGGGATTACCGGTGCGTTGTATCAGCGCAGCCGCCCAAATGATAGCCAGGATACGACCGCACATCATGAACCCGATGAGCGCACCATCGACGGAAAATAGCAAATCCCGGGTTCCCAAGCGCCAATGCCAGAGCCAACCACCTGGTTGCTCTGGCATGAGCCCATAAGAAACCGTCAACAGTGCAAACAAAGCAGCTAGCTTGCGCGTAACCCGGACAAGCTCGGTCAGGGAATGACCGCAAGAACGGTAAATCACTGCCTGTAATAGCAATGCCGCCGCGATAAAAAGCGGCGCAGGAGCGAGCATGAACTCCTGCCAGCCATCAGGCCAGGCAAGCTTGCCAGGAAGCGAAAAAAGCGGCATACTCGGGCTCGGGATGGCAAACAATGCGCATCCCAGTGCCAACAGATAGCCGATCTTGAGCCGCGAATCCATGCCCAAGTCTACCCCCCTACTGACGCTACCAGGTTAGCACGCCAGTCAAGAGAAATGTTTACTGAGCTGTCGGTAGAAGCAACGCTTCTACCAGCGTGTTACAATGAGAGGGTTGGAGGCTCCAAATCAAGTAGGAGTATCAGTGGCTAACAGAATGCGACGCGTGTCGCTACTTGGTGCTTTCGAAATTTCACCGGAGCTTGAGCCTCCGGTTCGTGATGGTATTATCTTGGGCTCGCGGCGCGAGCAGCGTGGGTTTGTTCTGGAAGCCAGCCGAGAAAGCATCGAGCAGATCGTCACAGCTTCCACACCGGGAGTTGTAAATGGTTGCCACCAGCGCTTGACAATCGCCATTGGTGGTCTACTGGAGCGTTTGGGCAATGTATTGCTGCGAATCGAACTCAGGCCAATTCAGCCAATTAATGGTAAAAGTCTCAATGGCAGTTACGTGCAGGGTATTCTCGTTATTCGCGACAATAACCGCCGGATACAGCGCTTGAACATGACTGCCACTGAGGCGATTCAAGTGGCAATAGCTCAACAGTTGCCAATCCTTGCTGATGCCGAGCTGCTACAGTTAGATGTATCGCAGTTTTTGAGTGAGATTGACGAATTTAGTGAACGTTACCAGCAAGAGTCCAGTGAATTCAAAGCGTTTGTCGATCATGTCACGGCAACCGATTTTACCCGTTACCTCAAACGTCGGGGACGTAAACCAGGCGATTCACCAGAAGACCATTGATGGTTTACGGGGCCTGATAGTGATTAGCTACCGGCGGGTAAAGGCATCAAGGGAGAAGTATTGCCTATGGAGGAACTCTTCTACGGTGCCAGTGAAGCTATAAGATTGCTTTTTGCTGGCGATTCTCAAATATTAGAAATTATCTGGCGTACAATATTAGTATCTGGTAGTGCAACTTTGTTAGCCATGCTGCTAGGTGTACCGGCGGGATATCTGCTGGCACGCCAACGCTTTCCCGGTCGTACCCTGTTGCTTAGCCTGGTCAATACGGGAATGGGTATGCCACCGGTAGTAGTCGGGTTGATTGTTTGGCTAATGTTGGTACGCAGCGGTCCTTTCGGCCGATTCGAGCTTATTTATACCAAGGAAGCCATGATGCTGGCACAATTTCTGATAGCCACCCCACTGGTAGCTGGCTTTACTACCGCTTCAATTCAAGCTTTGCCAGCAAAGTTGCCTGATTTGCTGGCCATTTTGGGTGCCGGGCGTCTGAACATGCTCTGGATTCTTTGCCGTGAAGCGAAACTCGGTCTACTGGCTGCGGTGATGGCAGGTTTTGGCGGTGTGGTTTCCGAAGTTGGAGCATCCATGGCCGTAGGTGGTAATTTGCAAGGTAGTACCCGTGTACTTACCACGGCAATAGTGACAGAGACCAGCCGTGGCCAAGTAGCACGTGCGATGGCTTTAGGGCTGATCTTGCTGGCTATGGCTTTTTTGGTGAACCTATTTTTGACCGCTATCCAGCAACGTCATCAGGTGCGCTGATGGATATCAGGATCGAGAATTTGTTATTTGGACGTAATGGGCGTTGCCTTCTTGATATCGCGGCCTTGGAGTTTCGTAATGGTAGGACTATCGCTCTCTTCGGTCCTAATGGCGCTGGTAAATCGACCCTGCTTCGTCTGATCGCTGCTCTCGATCGCCCCACTAGCGGCAAAATTTTCTTGGGCAGGCAGCTAGTTAGACCGACGATCGCCACGCGGCGACACCTGGCTTACGCTTTTCAAGAGCCAACCTTCTTGAATTGTTCGATGCGGGAGAATCTCGATTTGGGGTTGCGCTTGCGAGGAATAGCGGCAGTCGAGCGGCCAGCACGTATAGCGGAAGTAGCACGTGAGTGTGGGGTGATGCAGCTCCTGGAGCGGCGCCCGCGGGCACTTTCCGGTGGCGAAGCACAGCGTTTCAACTTGGCACGGGCCTTGAGTTTACGAGCTGCTGTAACTTTGCTAGACGAACCGCTTTCCGGGATTGATGGCCCGGCAAGAGAACACTTGCTAGGTGACTTGCCGCAACTTTTGGCTCGCTTTGCCACTACCACGATACTGGTGACTCACGATCGCTACGAAGCGTTTAGACTAGCAGACGATCTGATCGTCATGCTAGATGGTCGAGTACGAGCGGCTGGCGAGAAAGTGAAGATTTTTCGGAACCCGCCCGACAGAGAAACGGCCCTTTTACTCGGTTATACTCTGGTCCCGCAGGACGCTAAAGTATTAGCCATACCACCACGCGGTTTGAAGCTTGGCGCCGGGCAAGCGCACTTTGACCTGGTGGTAGAGCAAGTGGTCGACATGGGGCTGCAGCATGAAATCTGGGGTTATATCGGCGCTACCCGAGTCAGCATCCCGCTGTCTGACAATAGCGTCCCCCTGCCGACGCCTGGCGATAATGTACTGGTGAGTGCTGACGAGATCATCGGCTTCCCAGCTTAGCAGGTAACTGCTATCCAGGGAGATGGTAACTGCTATCTCTATATTTCCCCGGCCAGGGGAACTATGGCGACCTTCCTACGATCAGCGCCATGGCGCTGATACTGCACATGCCCCTCGATCAGAGCATAGAGGGTATGGTCATTGCCACATCCTACGTTGTCGCCTGGATGAATCTTGGTACCACGTTGCCGAACCAGGATATTACCAGGCAGAACATATTCCCCGCCAAATTTCTTGACACCTAGTCGCTTAGCGTTACTATCCCGCCCATTTCTGGTGCTGCCAACACCCTTCTTATGTGCCATTACTAATCAACACTCCTTTTTCGGCCAGACGCAATTGACCCTACACCACAAT
>JACQUT010000331.1 GCA_016267585.1 Cyanobacteria bacterium NC_groundwater_1444_Ag_S-0.65um_54_12 | reverse complement strand
GTGGACGACATGCGCAAGCTTTATAGCGGCTTCGATCTCTGCGCCCCTTCCACCAGCGTTTCCATGACCATCAACGGGCCAGCGCCGATTTTGTTGGCAATGTTCTTCAATGCGGCCATCGATCAACAGGTAGAAAAATACCTCGTCGCCAGTGGCCAGCTTGCCGAGGCACAACGCACCATGTCAGCCTGGTATCAGGAGCATGGCCTGTCGCTGCCACGTTATCAGCTAGCAGCAGAAAGCGACGCGGAAACGCCGGATCTGTTGACTCTGGGCTTCCCTACCAGATTACTGGTGGATGAAGTTGTCTATCAGCGGATCAAGCAGGAAACGCTGCAGGTGCTTCGTGGCACGGTGCAAGCTGATATCTTGAAGGAAGATCAAGCCCAGAATACCTGCATCTTCAGTACTGAGTTCGCACTGCGGCTGATGGGCGATATTCAAGCCTACTTTATTGCCGAGCAGATTCGTAATTTCTACAGTGTTTCCATTTCGGGCTACCATATCGCAGAGGCTGGAGCGAATCCTATTACCCAGCTGGCATTCACGCTGGCCAACGGTTTTACCTATATCGAGTACTATCGCTCACGCGGAATGTCGATAGATGCTTTTGCGCCGAATCTCAGCTTTTTCTTCTCCAATGGTCTGGACCCTGAATACTCGGTAATTGGTCGTGTTGCCAGACGGATCTGGGCGATCGCGCTGCGCGAACTCTATGGTGCCAGCGAGCGCTCCTTGAAGTTGAAATACCATATTCAGACATCGGGCCGTAGCCTGCATGCTCAAGAAATCGCTTTCAACGATATCAGAACTACGCTCCAGGCGCTCTATGCCATCTGTGACAACTGCAATTCACTGCATACCAATGCTTATGATGAGGCCATAACCACACCCACCGAGGAGTCGGTACGCCGAGCCATGGCAATCCAGTTGATCATTAACCGTGAATTGGGCCTGGTGAAAAATGAGAATAGTCTGCAAGGATCGTTTTTCAGCGAAGCCCTCACCGATCTGGTCGAAGCCGCCGTAATTGCCGAATTCGATCGCCTGTCCGAGCGTGGCGGCGTGCTAGGTGCCATGGAAACCATGTACCAGCGCAGTAAAATCCAGGAAGAATCCTTGCATTACGAACAGCTCAAACATTCGGGAGAATTACCAATAATCGGGGTCAATACCTTCTTGCGACCGCAAGCGTCACCAGCGGGCAACTGCCAGTTGATAAGATCTACGCCGGAGGAAAAGCTGCAGCAAATTGCTAATTTGCGCGCTTTCCAGGAGCGCAATCACGCGCGAGCGAAGCTCGCACTCGCACGCATCAAAGAAGTTGCCCGGTGCGGTGGCAATTTGTTCGCCGAGCTGATGGAGGCGGTCCAGTATTGTACACTGGGCCAGCTTACCGCGGCGCTTTACGAGATAGGTGGGCAATACCGGAGAGCCATGTAAAGCAGTCGTCATGGGGTGGCGTTCAATTGAACGAAGCTAGTAAAGCAAAGCCATGATGGCAGTGCGAAGCCGTTCCGATATGGCAGCTATCACTTGCTGGTAACGTTCACCCGCAAGCTCTGTCGGTACCACGAAGTAGTGAGGCTGACCGAAGCGCAAGGTAGCCGAGCGGTAGCTTCGCATTTCCAGGCGATCGCGACGATAAAGCGGGTTCCAGGGCTCTAAATAGCGAAATACCCACCCCGGCAAGCTGGCTATGACATGTTCACCTTGCCCGGTAATCCCGGCCGGTACTACGGTGAGCCCAACAATACCGCTTTCGACAATAAGTTTGGCAGCGCCAGCCTGAAAGGGCAGGACGGTACCGGGCGGCGAGGGAACTAGCGTCGGCCAAGCGCCCTCGGGGAAAATGCCTAGCATGGCTTGGCAAGCTAGCTGTTGCTTGCCAAGCTCGATCAGATATTGGCTACGCTGACTGCGCGGCAAAATGATGACACCGATTTTGCTCGAGAGGCGGCGCAAACCTGGAATAGCACCAAACCACGATTCAGCGACGAAATGAATATGCCGAGGAATGACCGCGCCTATGAGAAAAGGATCTAGCAATGAGCGATGGTTGGCCACTAAAAGTACTGGGCCGGTAAGCGGTACGTTTGCCAAGCCATTTACTTGCAACGGAATGCAATGCTGGAGTAAAGGCCCTAGCAGAGTACGGATCAATTGATAACTTTGCTGGTGATTTCGCTCGCTAGCTTGGTGCATACCTCCTACGAGTTTTAGCAGGATACGGGAAAAGTCTCTGGCACTTTTCGCCAAGAGAAATCTCTAAGGGAGGTTTTTCAGCGGCAGTCTGTCAAAGTCAAGGTAAATGCCACAAGATGGCCTGACCCGACAAATGGATGCGCCCCTCCGTTATCCGCAACGTCATGAGTGCGAGCTGTACACTATCTGAAGCAATTTGACCGAGATCCAGGAATTGCGGCAGCAAGGTTCCCAGCGATTCATCACTGGCCAAGTTCCTGCCCAGTACCTGGATCCGGGTATCGGCAATCATGAGCCGGTTGGTAGCCAGGAGCGTCGGACGCGTGCCAAACACGAAAGGCAAGACGATTCCCAGTTCCGCTACCCTGATCTGGCCGGTCAATTCTATGCGACCGTCACGCAATTGCGCCTGTTTCGGGATCAGGTCGACATGAGGTGACAGTGCCAGGCCTGGCAAGCCAAAACGCGGAATGGTCAGTCCCTTGAGCCGTGCACTGACTAACGGCGATCGCACGGCAGCTGTCAAATTCTCTTCGGTCAAATCCAGTGATGCCGAAGCTGCTAGCGGGGTGCGCAGTATCAGCTGCCGGTTAATCAGCAGCGCTACCGGATCGTACTCAAATGGTTGGGTT
Organism: Cyanobacteria bacterium NC_groundwater_1444_Ag_S-0.65um_54_12; assembly: GCA_016267585.1. GTDB lineage: Bacteria > Cyanobacteriota > Sericytochromatia > S15B-MN24 > VGJW01 > JACQUT01. Next base: position 641 of record JACQUT010000331.1, on the reverse strand, counting down.
TCTAGCACCAGGCTCTCGAACGGCATACCAGAAAAATCCCCATGGCTTATTCGCACCGCGATGCGATCAACAGCGCCACCTACCGCCCGGATCGGCGGATCGGATTCCACCTGTACCGCGACTTCACCCGCGGGCGCCAATACGGAACGGAGACGATCGTGCAGCAGATTTGCCGCCAGCTGTGGCGTAGCTGCCATCAGGCCATAAAGCACCACTAACAAGAGGAGAATGACTCCTACCAGAAAACCCGCCTTTCTGCCAAGGCTTTACTGGCCATTTCAGAACTTTCCGCCAGTGCCTACCAGCAAGCCATTATGGAAGTCGAACCCGCCAGCTGCCGGCAATACCAGCTGGCCACGCAGGCCTGCCAAAGCATCCAGTATGCCGTCTGGCAACAGCGGGTAACGACCTTCCGCCTGATAGGCGATTCCGAATCCTGCTCCAGTAGGCGAGCCGATCAAGGCGCCAACTTGCAACTGCATGCCCCAGTCAAGCGAAAGCGGCGACAGATCCCACCGTACCCGGGTTGCCGGACCGATTCCCAAGAACGTTCGGTTAGCCAGTTCACTTTGCTTGACAGGAGCGCCGCTGATTTGCTGCCAATCGATGACGGCTCCCAGCCCGAAGGAACTGACTAATGC
>JACQUT010000323.1 GCA_016267585.1 Cyanobacteria bacterium NC_groundwater_1444_Ag_S-0.65um_54_12 | reverse complement strand
ATCTGACCCTCATCGATCAGTTGCCTGGTGATCTGCCCCAGACGAGATCGCGATATGCCCAGTTGCTCCTCTAAAACATTCTGGCGAATGCCTTCCGGGTGATTGTTGACCAACGCCAGTACTTCCGTGGCAGCCACCGCGCTTTCTTCGACATAGCCATAAGCCACGGACGGCTCGGACAAGGTGTTCACCGTCACCAGCTCGACCGCTGGTGGTCCCTGCAACTTGCTACCGGACTCCGCTACTAGATCTTTACATTTACTTTTACCGCGCCAAGCGCCCTTTGCCTGTGCCTGATTATTCTGAAAATCTTGCTTCAACGTTCTGACGAACTGGCGCCGCTCTATAATCTGCGACCAGCGTACCGTGGTTTCTTGCTGATACCGCGTGCGACGCTCCTGGTGGCATAGGGTCAAAGTGCGCTGCAGTTCTTTCCGGTTCCCTTTCCGATCCTTTAGCCACTGCTTACGTTCAGCTAATCTTTGCCGGCGAAAATTATCCAGCCAGCGCTTTGCCGCTAACCGGCTCTGCTTGAACTGCCCAGCAAGCTGCTTTTGCAGTGCAGTGCGCCCCAGTTCAAGTGTACGCAGCAGACCAATGACCTCCAACCGCTTGGCAGCAGTATCCCGCTTTCGCACCGCGCTATCTTGCAGACGTGTCTGCTGCACGACCACGGCTTTCTTGCGCCGTTCCAGGTTGCCTGCACTGCGCCCGATTCGTGCTTGACTGAACTCCCAGGCCAGCGAGCGTGCAAGAGTTTTCTGGCAATTTTGCGCACCATCGCGCAGTAACCTGACATTAGCTTTGACTGCCCGCAGCGCTTCTCTCCTGGCCCGTTTGCTACCACGGAGCTCCTCGGCCTCCTGCGCCAGGGCCCCTCCTAACGTGAACGCCGACATAATTACCTCCAAATACACCCACCGGCCAGCTCTTTTGGCCTACAGTTAAACCTGGCACCCTGCCAGCTAGCTATACAGGGTGCCAGCAGTGATTACTTCATACCGCTAACTGTTGAACGCTGAACGCCAATCAACCGATCAGCTAGCTGCAATGGCGCTGGTGGTCAGGCCTACTGCTTCGGCGTATTTCAGATAGGTATCTACTCCGGATACCACCACCCGCGCTTCGATGGCTAGCAATTCGATACCGACCAGTGATACTCGCGCCCAAGCATCCACTACAATTCCCTTGTCAAGGATGCGATCGATCACTTCGGCTAGACTCGAGGAGCCCATCGCAGTTTCCATTGCCATGATCATTACCTCCTAACTCTCCACATACGGAACACTTTTTTGGTATAGCACTGATCGATTGAACAGTCTTGCTCCTGGCGGTCCTGAAGTTTGGCCTTCAAAGATGATGAGAAACCTACTTTGTGTCCAGCAAGCTGGCCGGCAACTAGTCCAAAAGAATGAGTAGCCGACGCTGCCGGTAAAGTGGGACTCGTGCTAAGCTTTTGGCAGGTATCCTGCTCGTAACCTTGCAATCATTCAAATAGACAGGAGAAGTGGCATGGCGGAAGCACCGAAGGCTTATCAGCAATTCGTGACGCAGTACCCTGCGGTCGGGGCGGCATATGAGCAGCTCGGTGATGCTGCCATGGCTGCTGGCCCGTTGGATCGCAAAGTGCAGCGGCTGATCAAGCTAGGAATGGCGATCGCCGCTCGCCAGCAAGGCGGTACCCATGCGCAAGTACGAGCCGCCTTGAAGCAAGGTGCCACCAAAGAAGAACTCTATCAGGTAGCGTTGCTCGGCATCACGACGCTGGGATTCCCGGCGGCAAATACCGGCATGTGCTGGATTCGCGATGTTCTGGAGCCGAACGAAGGCTGATTCGGCGGCGCTATAGACCTTTAGCTAATCAGCGAGCAGTGGCGTAGCTGGCTGCTGGCAACTCGCTCGGCACCAAGATCTCATGTTTCCAGACAGGCACTTCCGCCTTGATCATATCGATACCGTAGCGGCAAGCTTCAAAAGCAGTATGGCGATGTGCGGAAGAAACACCCACAAATACCGCGACATCGCCTATTTCCAGAAGGCCAGTGCGATGAATGAGCACTACTCGCTCCACAGGCCAACGGCTAGCAATTTCACGGCCCAGTGCTTCCATTTGCCTTTGTGCCATCTCTTGGTAAGCTTCATACTCGACCTGGTACACACTTCGGCCTTGGTTATGGTTGCGAATAGTTCCGACAAAAGTGGCGATCGCCCCCACTGAGCGATGATGCAACAAACGTTCGGCGGCTACAATATCAATGGGTTCGGTGGTGAGCTGTATCATCTTTAACCTCCACTTACCGGCGGGATGATGGCAATTTCTTCCGGCACTGCTATCAAGTACTGATCGGGCACAAAGCGCAGCGAAGCAGCTACCCGCGAACTCTCGAGCAAATTTTTCAGCGAAGGGTATTGCTCAGCTAGCAACTGGCGTAAGGTAGTGACGGTGACGGTACCGGGTACCCGCAAAAAAACCTCGTCGCATCCCTGGGCCTCACGTAATGAGGCAAAAAGACGAATCTTGAGCTCCATATTTTACCTCTAGCTTCACTGATCGTAGCATGTTTCCTGGCGAATAGCGGCCCGTGCTACCATTGTGTTCATGAGCATGGCGGCTATTTTGTTAGCGGGTGGCAAGAGCCAGCGCATGGGGCAAGACAAAGAGCGCTTGCGCTTTGGCACGGAACCGTTGCTCCAGCGAATATACGAGAGCCTCTCTCGTTTCTTCTCGCCGGTGATCGTGATTGCCAACAATCCCGAACATTTTCCGCTTCCCGGAATATGCCCGATTCCCGATCGTTATCCAGATAGGGGGCCGCTGGAGGGACTGGCTACCGGCCTGGAACATGTAGAAACTGCCAGTGCTTTACTGGTAGCTTGCGACATGCCATTTTTACAAAGCGAGTTACTGGAGTTTCTGGCCGGGCAAACCATGGACGCTGCCGCGATCGTGCCGCGAACCCGCCGCGGCACCGAACCGCTTCTGGCAATCTATTCGCGCTCGCTCCTGCCAGAACTGCGCCGGCAGCTGGACCTCGGTGTGCGGAGCATGCAGTCATTTCTGGCGCCGATCACGCTGCGCGAGCTTCCACCGGAAATCATCGAATTGTACGATCCGGCAGGCCATTCTTTCTGGAACCTCAATAGCCCGACCGATTACGAGTCTGCTTTGCTGTTCCTTCGCGAACATTTCGACTCAGCCACGCCCCAGGTGCGAAAAGGCGTGCGATAATGCAGCAGTTGGCGACCCCGGCATGCCGGGGAGCGCATGGGAGTTTACGCAAGTGGCTGGAACCATTCTTCGGCTTTTAGCTCCAGAAACCGGGCGATTGGCCGTTCCGCGCCCCTTCCTCAAGTGGGTGGGAGGGAAAGGCCAGCTTCTGGGTGAACTGGTCCGCCGATTTGACATTGCCGATCCAAGCGGATGCTATCACGAGCCATTCGTCGGGGGTGGTGCCCTATTTTTTGAACTCGTTCGCACTGGACGGCTGAAGGGAGCGGCGTTCCTCTCGGACGCGAATCCGAACCTGATTGAAGCGTATAAAGCTGTAAGAGACACGGTTGACGACCTGATTGAGCTACTCGTCGCGCACACGAAAAGACACTCTGAAAAATATTATTACGAAGTGCGAGCAAAGACCCCGAAGACTCCCGAAGAGCGAGCCGCACGGCTAATCTATCTCAACAAGACCTGCTTCAACGGCCTGTATCGAGAGAACTCGAAGGGTGAATTCAACGTTCCCTTTGGGAAGTATGAGAATCCGACAATCTGTGATGAAAGCAATTTGCGGGCCGTGGCAAAGGCACTGCAACTGGCTGACATATCCGTCCGTACCTTCGCTAGCGTGCTGGAGCTGGCACGCGCGGGCGATTTTGTCTACTTTGACCCACCGTATTATCCTCTTTCCAAAACATCATCATTTACCAGCTACAGTAAGGACGGATTTGGCGATGAAGGCCAGCGTCAATTGGCCAGCACCGCTCTCGAACTGTCGAACCGCGGCGCATTCGTCCTGTTGTCGAACTCCAGTGCCAAATTCATCTACCAGTTGTACCAGGATTTCCAGATCGAGGAAGTGCTAGCTAACCGAGCGATCAACAGCAATGCCACGCGGCGCGGGAAAATCCCTGAAGTACTGGTAAATAACTACCTTGGCGGAGGGAAAGTGGTGCGCTCCTTTTCAAGCATCGCCGCCACCGCTGGTCCTGACCTCGTGCAGCAACGCTGGCAGGCCACCCTTTAGACTGAAAGATCGCGAAAAGCCAGCAGCGCGAAGAACGCGTACCGCCTGCAAGCTGCGGCTGCCATTCCAGCAGCACACGACATAGCAGCGCTCCGGTCGGAGTTCACCTAGCGTGACGGCCAAATCATCCCAGGCCAGTTGCCTGGCTCCTGGCAACTCATCACCAGCGCCCTGGGTATTCTCACGCAAATCAATCAGCTCTACTTCCTCCCGTTGCTCCAGAAAAGCTCGGGGAGTCAATTCCCAGTCTTCCACTTCCTCGCTGGCAGTGGGCAGAGAGTCCGCGCAAAATGCCTCGTAATCCTCTGAAATGGGTGAGCGGGGATCCGTTCCGCAAAGTGCACAGCCAGGATCACGGGGGATTGCCAGCTCGGTAAAACGCATGCGCAGGGCATCGACCAGTAACAGACGGCCACGCAACAGCGAACCGATGCCTAGCAACAATTTCAGCGTCTCGGCTGCCTGGAGCGTGCCCAGAATGCCAGGTAGGACACCCAGTACTCCGCCTGCCGCGCAGGAAAAAACTCCACGGGGCGGAGCCGGAAACAGACAGCGATAACAAGGACCATTCGCTGCTTCGAACACCGTGAGCTGGCCTTCAAAGCGCTGCACGCTGGCCATTACCAGCGGCTTGCCAAGCTTCCAGCAAACATCGTTCAGTAGATAGCGCGTCGCAAAATTATCGGTTCCGTCGGCCACGACATCGTAGCGCCCTATGATGGCTGCCGCATTGCTCACGTCTAGCGGGCCTTCGTGGCCGGTAACCTTGATGTCGGTATTTTGCTGTTCGATCCGGGCTTTCGCTTGCCAGAGCTTGGGACGTCCCAGATCGTCAGCAGTGTAGAGAATCTGTCGCTGCAAGTTGCTAAGAGACACCGCATCGAATTCGCAAAGTCCCAGCTGGCCAACTCCAGCCGCTGCCAGGTAAACCGCTAGCGGTGAGCCAAGACCACCTAACCCCACCACCAGTACGCTGGCATGCTTGAGCCGGCGTTGTCCTTCCTCGCCGATTTCTGACAAGCAGAGCTGTCGACTGTAGCGTTCTAGTTCACAAAGGTTCAGGCCTTCGGTTTTACTCATAATGTCAAAGCAATCCGTGCTACTCACTTACCTCCACCGCGGGAAAAGTTTATTATACTTAGTTTATCTTCCGCATATGAGGCCTCATTGTGTTAATTGATGATTTTCAGCGTTCGATTACTTATTTGCGCTTAGCTCTGACTGATCGCTGCAATTTTCGTTGCCAGTACTGTATGCCAGCAGAAGGGCTCAACTGGCTGCCATCCGACACGCTATTGCAAGACGCCGAGATCGAATTTCTCATGCGCGAGGTCTTTATACCGTCAGGTATAACGAAAGTTCGGCTGACTGGCGGTGAACCCATGCTCCGCAAGGGGCTGATAACGCTGGTGACCAGGCTAGCCAATTTGCCTGGACTCACTGATCTTTCCATGACTACCAACGGGGTCTTCTTGGCCCAGCATGCCGAACGCTTGGCAAAAGCCGGACTGCGTCGAGTAAATATCAGCTTGGATAGCATGCGTACCGAGCGTTTCGCCGAAATTACGCGCGGCGGCAACCTGCAGCGAACGCTGCAAGGCATTTCCGCGGCCTTGAGTGCTAATCTTTCCCAGGTCAAAGTAAATATGGTCGTGATACCGGGAATCAATGACGACGAAATCCTGGATCTGGCGAGCCTGACCATCGACCGACCACTACATGTGCGCTTCATCGAAATGATGGATCTGGGCGATCATGCTTTCTTCGCAGAGCGCAAGTTCCTGCCGGTAAAGCGCGTAGCGGATCGCATCAGAGAACATTACGCTCTAGAGCCTCCCACTGACCAGGTCCCGGGTAATGGCCCGGCTGTCGTCTTGCGAATAGCCGGTGCCAAAGGGACATTGGGCTTCATCAGTCCGATGAGCCAGACCTTCTGCCATTCCTGCAATCGCTTACGCCTGACTGCCGACGGCAAGATCAAACCCTGCTTGATGAGATCACAAGAAATCGATCTGTTGGGGGCACTGCGGCAAGGTTTTAGTGGTACAGCGCTACGGCGACTAGTAGTCGGTTCGCTTTCCGCCAAACCATTGCATCACGAATGGGGTGCCAACCAAAGGGGATCACGAACCATGTCGCAAATCGGTGGTTAAACGGGTTCACCAGGCGCGAACACGCCGTATTCTGGTGGATAGCTTGCTAGGGGGAAAAACCTATGAAAAAACGCTCATGGGCTGAGCCATTCAAAATCAAAATGGTGGAGCTGCTCACGATGACCACTCGCGAAGAACGCAAGCGAGCAATCGCTGAAGCCGGCTACAATACCTTTTTACTCCGTAGTGCGGATGTTTATATCGATCTCCTGACTGACTCGGGTACCAGCGCCATGAGTGACTATCAATGGTCTGGCATCATGCTAGGAGACGAAGCCTATGCCGGAAGCAAGAATTTTTATCACCTGGAAGAAGCCGTGCAACAATATTACGGTTATCGCCAGCTCGTCCCCACCCATCAAGGACGTGGTGCCGAACACATTCTTTCCCAGATCATGATCAAGAATGGCGATTATATTCCAGGCAACATGTACTTCACCACTACCCGCTACCATCAGGAACGTGCCGGAGGCACTTTTGTTGACGTCATAATCGATGAAGCCCATGAATCGCAGTCGTCACATCCCTTCAAGGGTAATATCGATCTCACTAAACTACGCGATCTCATCAATCGAGTGGGAGCAGAAAAAATACCTTACATCAGCGTGCAAGTCACCGTGAACATGGCAGGTGGGCAACCAGTCAGCCTGGCCAACCTCCGCGAAGTTTACGCGCTTTGTAGCCGACATGGTATCAAGGTCATACTGGATGCTACCAGAGCAATCGAGAACGCCTATTTCATTCAACAACGTGAAGCAGGTTACTCGACCAAAACCATAGCTGCCATTTTGCGAGAGATGTGCAGCTATAGCGATGGCGCTACCATGAGCGGCAAAAAAGACAGCCTGGTAAACATTGGCGGGTGGCTAGCCCTCAACGACGAAGACAAGGCTAGTGAAGCCCGTTCTCTCTTGGTGGCTTTCGAGGGGCTTCAGACCTATGGTGGTATGGCCGGACGTGATATGGAAGCCATGGCGCGAGGCATCGCCGAGTCCGTACAAGATGATCATATCCGAGCGCGCATTGGTCAGGTGCAATACCTGGGCAACTTGCTCCTGGAGGCTGGCATTCCCGTTGTGACACCGATCGGTGGCCACGGAGTATTCCTGGACGCTCGGGTCATCTTGCCTCACCTGGAGCAAGAGCAATTACCGGCGCAAGCCTTGGCGTCCGCGCTCTATATTGAATCCGGAGTAAGAGGGATGGAACGCGGTACCGTCAGCGCTGGTCGAGACCCAGCGGGCAACAACCGCCATCCCAAACTAGAACTGGTAAGGCTCACCATTCCACGTCGCGTCTACACCCAGGCTCATATGGATGTTACTGCTGAAGGCGTGAGCGAGGTGGTCCAGAATGCTGACAAAATCAGAGGACTAAAATTCATCTTCGAACCTGAAGCCTTACGTTTCTTCCAGGCGCGCTTTGCTCCGATCACCGCTGACCAGGTCTACGAAGTACCTTGACCGCCAGGGAACGTTGCTGTAAATAAACAAGCCCTACCACAGAAGTGCCAGCTCAGCGTACAATGAAGTATGGCAACCATTGGCGCGTTAGTCCTGCATGGTTTTACTTCGAGCCTGGATACGGTGAATGCCTTGTCGCCACATCTCGAAAAAGCGGGCATTCCGTATCGCATGCCGCTCTTGCGCGGTCATGGCCAAACCCCGGAAGCGCTCAGGGGCGTCAAAGCACGTGATTGGGTAGACGACGCTGCATCAGCTCTAGCTGATCTGCTTCGCGAAGCCGACAAAGCCATAGTGATCGGCCTTTCAATGGGGGGGTTGGTGGGGCTGACGCTAGCAATAGAGCAACCGGATCGCTTAGCTGGCCTGGTAACCGTAGCGGCAGCCATGCGTTGGGTAAACCCGCTGGCTCCATTTTGCGGGCTGCTTAGCTTTGTACTGCCACGCTTTGCCTCACCTAAACCTCCTTCCTACGAGAATTACGTTTGCACGAACTATACTTGGTTCCCGACCAAAACTTTTGTCGAACTGTACTACTTTGGGCGAGAAATAGAAGCTAGTTTATCCGAGGTAAAGGTCCCGCTCTTGGTAATGGGCAGCGAACGCGACACCATCATTCAACCAGAAGCGTCATGGATCATTTATCAGCGAACTGGCTCCACTAATAAGGAAATCAGGATGTTTCAAAAAACCGGGCACGAAATGATGCAAGGTTGTGAAAAGGAAGAAGTTTTCGCGGCCATCATGACCTTTATTGAAAGTCGCCGCTCGGATGTTATTGTTCCCCAAGTCGGCTGATGCCTTGGTAATAAGTAATAGCAGCCATCATGATCACCAGCATGATGAACAACGCATCGCCTACAGCGAGTCCTGACCAGAAAATCATTCCGATCACACTGTAAGCTAGCGCTGGCGAGCCCATTCCGATCGGGCCGAATGGCAGAAGTAACTGACTACCGGCAGTCTTGAGGCACCACCAAGCAATCAATAACAAGAGTAACTCACCCAAGCCTTGCCAGCTGGCTGTCGCCAAAAAAACTCGTGGCACTCTGCCAAAAAGTGACCAGAATTTTCGTTGCGGTTCTGCTACCACTACCACTGTACCGATACAAGAAATAGCCAAGTAATAGGTGGCGAAGCTCAACAGCAAAGTCCAGATAACAATACCGCCAAAGCTCAATAGCGAAGGAATCGCCAGGAAGCTAGTAGCTGGCGATGCTACCAATCCGGATCGGATGACCAAGAGGCCTAATTGGCAACCGAACAGACCGATTAGCGCTAGCCATATGAGCAGAGCTATATTCCATTCTAAAATGCGTTTACCGCAGCTCAGGCCACCTGGCCATGTTTGATCGTTGATGGGTTTTTTCGCTACCAGAGCAAGAGCAGTTGCTATCCAACCACCTGATAGGCCAATCATGGCAAGCATGAGCGCCAGACTGACGAGCAGAGCTGGCAAACCAGGAAGCGGAATCGTTCGAAGTGCGGCAAGAAAAGCCGGTGGTCCCTCTTGAAACAATACCCGCATTGACCTGACTACCGCTACCTGCGTGGGTATTCCTAAACCAACTTGCCAGCCACCTAAAGAAGCGATCAGCCCCACCGCCACTTCGGACCGCGGCGGTACAAGAATGCTTGCTCGGTGCGAGGCCAGTAGCTTGAATGCCTTGAATAAAACAGACATCAACTGCGTGGTCTTAAGAGCGGGAAGAAGAGCACATCACGAATAGACTCGGCATTATTCAGTAACATCACGAGACGATCTATACCGATACCTAAGCCACCGGTCGGCGGCATACCATGCTCGAGAGCGCAAAGGAAATCCTCGTCTAGCTGATGGGCCTCTTCATCGCCTAATTCTCTCACACGCAATTGTGCTTCGAAGCGTGCTCGTTGATCAACGGGATCGTTTAACTCGGAAAAGGCATTTGCAAGCTCTCTTCCTAGCACAAAGAGTTCAAAACGCTCTGTTTTGCCAGGATCCATGTGATGCCGCTTGGCCAGGGGCGAGATCTCGACCGGAAAATCCGTTATGAAAATCGGACCGATCAGCGTGAAGTCATAAAGGTCAAAAATGGCAGCCAGGATGGTGCCGGGAGTTATTTCTACAGGAACGGCACCGCCAGCTTCTCGGATATGAGCTACCAGCTCAACTTCACTCATCTGATGGTAATCGAGCCCCCGCTCTGCCAAGAAACGCGCTACCTGCTCCGCCATGGTTCGGCGCGGCCAAGGCGGTGTAAGATCGAGCTCACCGCTGGCAATCTGGCTACACGGCACTACTACCAGGCCACAGACGGTCTGGACCACATGGCTGATCAGTCGTTCCGTAAAATCCATCATTAGCTGATAATCAGCATAGGCCTGATAGACTTCCAACATCGTGAATTCCGGATTATGTCTGGTAGAAATTCCCTCATTGCGAAAGCTTCGGTTGATCTCATAGATGCGCTCGAAGCCACCTACGATCAAGCGCTTCAGATACAGTTCCGGGGAAATGCGCAGATGCAGATCTAGATCCAAGGCATTGTGATGGGTTTTGAAAGGCCTTGCCGCTGCGCCCCCGGGAATAGCATGTAGCATGGGTGTCTCGACTTCGAGAAAACCCTCGCTATTCAAAAAACTGCGCATGGCAGCTATGGCGCGCGAACGTTTGACAAAGGTCTCCTTTACATGTGGGTTAGCTATTAAATCCAGGTAGCGTTGGCGATAGCGGGTCTCGACGTCAGATAAACCATGCCATTTTTCTGGTAACGGGCGCAATGCCTTGGCAAGCATAACCCACTTATGAGGGCAAATAGAAAGCTCTCCACGCTTGGTACGTCGCACCGTGCCACAAGCGCCAATGAAATCACCGATATCCAGCCATTCTTTTAGCCTGGCAAATGCTTCTTCGCCCAAGCTACGCAGTTCACAGAAAAGTTGAATCTTTGCTGCAGAACCATCAACCAGATCCAAAAAGGTTAATTTCCCGGAATCACGCTTACTGAAGACTCGTCCGGCCACGGCGATCATGTCGTCAGTACCCTCACCGGCTGGCAAATCGTGGAAAAGCGCATGTAATTCTGCTGCCGTATGCGTTCGCTCAAATAATGAAGGATAGGGT
>JACQUT010000327.1 GCA_016267585.1 Cyanobacteria bacterium NC_groundwater_1444_Ag_S-0.65um_54_12 | reverse complement strand
TGGTCACCATCAGCCCCGAAGGCAAGATCACGGACGTCAACGAAGCCACCATCAAGATCACCGGCGTAGCGCGCGAAAAACTCATCGGAACCGATTTCTCCGACTACTTCACGTCACCCGAAAAGGCCCGCGAAGGCTATCGTCAGGTCTTCGCCCAGGGTTTCGTCACCGATTATCCCTTGACCATTCGCCACAAAGACGGACGCCTCACCGACGTCCTCTACAATGCCTCGGTCTACAAGGACGCCTATGGTGCGGTACTGGGCGTATTCGCGGCGGCCCGCGACGTCACGATGCAAAAACAGGCAGAAGCCGAAATCGCGGATCAACGCAAGAAGGAACTCGAGCGCTTGGCTGAACTCGAGCGGTTCCAGCGCCTGACCGTCGGCCGGGAGCTCAAGATGATCGAGCTCAAGAAGGAGATTGATGATCTCAGGCGGCGTGCCAGCGAATGAGGATGGCATCCATGAAGCAGATCGTCACGAATGAACCGATCGCCCTGGCAGATTACACCCATGCCATTGAAAATCTCCTCGAAGATTTCGGGGCCGAGCGAGATCGGATCACCGATACGAAAAGCGCTTTGCTCAATATCCTTGAAGACTCCGCCGCTGAAAAGGCCCAAATCGAAGAAACGCAACGGGCGGTCCTCAACATCCTGGAAGACTTCATGATCGAGCAAGCGCGTGTCTCCGCTGTTCAGCGTGCCATGCTCAATATCCTCGACGACTTCAGCGCCGAGAAGAATAGCCTGCAAGAAACCCAGAAGGCCGTATTGAACATCCTCGAGGACTTTGAGACCGAGAAGAACAAGGTAGAGGCCATCAACCATACGCTGACGAAGCGTACCGAAGAGTTGGCATGGTCCAATGCCGAACTTGAACAGTTCGCCTACGTAGCTTCACACGACCTACAGGAGCCCCTGCGCATGGTGTCGAGCTTCGTCATGCTGCTCCAAAAACGCTACCAGGGCCAGATCGACGATAAGGCCGATAAATACATCTATTATGCGGTGGACGGCGCCAAGCGGATGCAGGAGCTGATCGAGGGGCTCCTCGAGTACTCCCGCGCCGGTCGTAGCGAGATAGCACTCGTCCCGGTTGACCTGAATGAAGTGCTACGTCGAGCGCTGACTAACTTGAGACGGAGCATCGAAGAGTCACAAGCACAAGTAGCTGCCCAGCCGTTACCCACCGTCTCGGGGAGTGTCCAGCAGCTGATTTCGGTGTTTCAGAATCTCATATCTAACGCCATCAAGTTCCACAAGCCGAATTCCCGTCCTCATATCTGGATTACCAGTCGGCACGCGGGCGCAGAGTGGATCATCTCGGTCAAGGATGATGGAATCGGCATGGAATTGGCCTATTCGAACAAGATTTTTGGAATCTTCCAGCGGCTCCATACCCGGACCGAATACCCGGGGACCGGCATTGGACTGGCCATCTGCAAGAAGGTCATAGAGCGCCATGGCGGGCGAATCTGGGTGAATTCGAAAATTGGCGAGGGTGCAAACTTTCAATTCACCCTCCATGCCACAGCAGACCAGCTATGAGCAAACATCTGCTGTTAGTCGAGGATAATCCGGCCGATGCCGAACTGGTGCGGGTAGGTCTCGACGAATCTAGCATCCCGACCAAGCTCTCGGTCGTCCAAAATGGTGAGGAAGCCTTGGCCTTCGTGCGCCGTCAAGCACCCTACACCGAAGCCGAGCGTCCCGATCTCATTCTGCTCGACCTGAACTTGCCCAAGATCGACGGACGTCAAGTCCTCCGCGAGCTGAAGGCCGATCCAGCTTACAAGCAAATCCCCATTGTCGTACTGACATCGTCCGTGGCGCCGGGTGACGTTCAGAAGGCCTATGAAATGCATGCCAATAGTTACGTCAAGAAGCAGGTTGACCTCGACGAATTCATGCGGGTGATTCATTCCTTCGAGTCCTTCTGGCTAGAGATTGCCAAGCTGCCATGAATCTCGTCTATTCCGTCTTGCTCGTCGAGGACAACCCAGGTGATGCCGAGTTGATCGCGGAGATCCTGCCAGCAGAGGAATTTCGCAGCGAGCATGTCGAGACGCTCGCTGCTGCTATTCAAGCCCTTTCCCGAAAGGTTTATGACTTGATTTTGCTCGACCTCGGACTTCCCGACGCCACGGGTCTCGAGGGCGTCGAACGGATCAATCACCAGTTTCCGGACGTGGCGCTGGTGGTGCTGACAGGCCTGCAACGCGACGATATCGCCTTGCAGGCCGTTCAGGCCGGTGCACAGGATTACCTGAACAAGGGCAAAGTCGACAAAGTGGGGGTAGCGAGAGCCCTGCGCCACGCCATCGCTCGCAAGGAAATCGCTGTTCACAAGAGTCGATTTCTGTCTACCGTGAGCCATGAAATGCGTACTCCCTTGAACATTATTCAGGGATTTGCCTCCATTCTGGATGATGAGATAGGCGGGCCGCTAACCAACCAGCAAAAACGGTGTGTACGCGGTATCCTGGGCGGTGCCGATCGACTGGTGACGCTGATAGAAGATCTGCTCGACGCCGCTCAGATCGCGGCTGGCCACTTCAGCATCCGACGTGAACCGGTCAATGTCAGCGAGGTGGTAGCCACGGTGGTCGCCGCGATGGCTCCGTTGGCTAAAGAGAAGGGTGTCGAATTAAAATTCGACAAGGGTACGCAAGCAAGCATCGAGCTAGACCGGCTTCGCATTGCGCAAGTCCTGACGAACCTGCTTTCTAATGCCATCAAGTTCACGCCTACCAATGGCGAGGTAAAGATCCGGGTATCGCGAGAAGCAGAATCGGTCAAGATCGAGGTATCCGATACGGGAATCGGCATCTCTCTGGCCTTCAGGCCCAACCTCTTCAAGCTCTTCAGCCAGGCTCCGCAAGGGCAGCAAACGAAGGGAACCGGACTGGGCCTCTATGTCAGCAAGTCCATCGTCGAAGCACATGGCGGCGAGATCAATGTGAACAGTGTCCCGGGCGTTGGGAGCACTTTTTGGTTCACCCTGCCGCTGCAGCGGTCGGCATGAATATTAGAGCCCACCGCGCCCGATCATTCGCAGCTTATTTTAGAGCTTTGAGCGCCTTGATTATGGCAGCGCGCCGTTTTTTATCAGAATATGAGAATGCCATCACGGTTCGCGGATTGAGCTTACTCGGCTTGGCCAGGAGAGTATCGAGCG
>JACQUT010000321.1 GCA_016267585.1 Cyanobacteria bacterium NC_groundwater_1444_Ag_S-0.65um_54_12 | reverse complement strand
TGCATAATCCGACAAAATTGCGATACTTGATTGCTGCTAACGTGAAAACGTGCTAGGATAAGCCCAAACTCGATAGAGTCTCCCATTTATGATGATTGATTGGCGCGAGTAGAGGGGGACCGCTCGGTTAGGTAAAACCAGAGCAGTTGTGAGGATCCCTTAAGGGCGCCTGGCTAACAAGAGGATCTGCGCCTGATAGTCCTGCATGGGACCTGGGTCCCAGGTGATAGTGAGCGGGAGTTTGTTTTCTGGGGTGAAGACAATGCTGGTCTACTCAACGGAGACGAACTTCTCAAAGCCGTAGTTCGCTTGCGTTTACTGGCGCGCGCGACTGTTCCAACCGATCTTGTTTCTGGCGCCGAATTGTCTGACGTTGGTTTGCGGCAGCGCTCCTTGGTAGTCTTGCTACCCACAGCTAACGATCATCCTAAACCTTGTCCCGAGCTTTTGCAGGATATGTCGGGTGGGCCTTTGCGATTAGCTACCTGGCAAGTTACCGGGCTGTCTGGTAGCCCCGATATACTGCTTGGTTCGTTGGCGGCCCTCCCGTCCCAGGAAAGTGATGCAGAGGTCAAGTTCGGTTCAGATTTGCGATTTTGGGGCAAGGTAGCCCAGCTGGTGTTAGAGCTGACCATAAAACAACATGTGGTGCCTGGCTTGGTTCGGGATGATGGCAGGGTACGGGTTCGTTGGTCTGGAGTCCTGGTTCCAGAAGCAGAGCGGATTGCGCTTCTGGCTCGCAGCATGCCACCAATATGCCGAGCTATCACTACCAAACCCGAAGATGCGATCCAACCTAGAGAACTATTGGTTGATTTCATTAATGAAGCTTTAGATCGTTCCATACGATCCTGGCTGTTCGGCGTGCCCCATCCCTCGGGAATTACTATTTGGGATCGCTGGGTGAACGCCTTGTCATCTCCTGATCCTGGCTTGCGAGGCGCGGTACGCGAAATCCAAGAGCTTGCGGAAGCTTTATCTGAGTGGCAGGCGCCGATTCATGCTGCCATGCCGGCTTTTCGGACAGCTTTTGAGCTTACCGCACCAGCTGCGGAAAAAGGGCCATGGCGGTTAAAATTTGGCCTGCAAGCACCAGATGATCCGGATCTGTTCGTGCCAGCCAGTGAGGTCTGGAAAGCGGCCAGCGCTAAAGTTATTTTTCATGACCGTCGCGTAGAACATCCGCAAGAGAAACTGCTAGCAGATCTAGGCCGCGCTGCCAGAGTCTTCTCGCCGCTGGCCATGGGTTTGCGTGCTGCTCGTCCCGAGTCTTGTGAGTTGACAGCGATAGAATCCCATGTATTCTTGCGCGAAGCATTACCGGTTTTAGAAGAAAGCGGATTCGGTGTAATAGTTCCTGCTTGGTGGCCCGGGGGAGCCAATCGTATCGGGGTACGGCTTACCATACGACCGATCAGTGCACCAAGCAGAACCAGCGAGTCGCTAGCCATAGAAAATCAAATGGGGCTCGATACCATGGTAGCTTACGATTGGCAGCTGGCGCTTGGCGATCAACCTTTGACCAGGCAAGAGTATCATCACCTTTCGCAAGCTGCGTCGCCACTGGTCATGATCAGAGGGGAATGGTTTGAACTAGTACGGCAAGATCTCGATGCAACTGTGCGATTTTGGGAACGCCGTCCCGGTGGAAAGCGTATTTTGTTATCAGAAGCCATGCGCTTGGCCCTTTCTGGCGGCAATGTGGAAGTCGGGCTTCCGGTTATTTCAGTTATTGGTCAAGGGTGGCTCGCTGAGTTACTTTCCGGTACAGGCCATCGCATCCCTGAGTTACCGACCCCATCAGGTTTTAATGGAGAGTTGCGGCCTTATCAAGTAAGGGGGCTCTCGTGGCTAGCTTTCTTGACTGGTCAGGGTCTAGGGGCTTGTTTGGCGGATGATATGGGGTTGGGTAAAACTATTCAGATGATAGCCCTCCTGTTACACAATAAGTGTTTGCGAGCGCGTCGCCGCCCAATATTACTGATTTGCCCCACCAGTGTAGTAGGGAACTGGCGTCGTGAAGTAGCACGTTTTGGTCCCGAGCTGCAGATGTACGTTCATCATGGGCCGGATCGCTCTGAAGGAAGTGAATTCGTGGCGCGGGCAGATCAAGCGGATCTTGTCGTCACGACTTATTCGTTAGCGGCTCGCGACCAGCAGGATTTAGCACTTTATCACTGGGACGGTATAGTGCTCGACGAGGCGCAGAACATTCGTAATCCGCAAACTCAGCAATCACAGGCGGTTCGCAAATTTCGGGGGCGTTATCGCGTTGCGCTTACCGGGACGCCGGTCGAAAATCGCTTGGCCGAGCTATGGAGCATTTTCGATTTTCTGAATTCCGATTATCTTGGCCCTTTGGCGGATTTTCGTTCGCGCTATGCTCTGCCTATTGAACGTTATCGCGATCCGGTTGCTTCCTTGCGCTTGCGCAAGCTGGTAACGCCTTTTATCTTGCGACGCCTCAAGACCGATCCGTTCGTTATCCGTGATTTGCCCCAGAAGCTAGAGATGAAGGTATACTGCACGCTTACGCGCGAACAAGCTAAGTTGTATCAAAAAGTGCTAGGAGAAATGCTCGACGAAATCGAGCAGTCTTCGGG
>JACQUT010000324.1 GCA_016267585.1 Cyanobacteria bacterium NC_groundwater_1444_Ag_S-0.65um_54_12 | reverse complement strand
AGTACTGTTCCGGCGAATCCTACCAATCCCAGAGCCGTCACCTTTATCAGCGCAAGTAGCGGACTACCTATCTTGATTGCTGGCAGGCTATCCATCCCCCACCAGGCCACCAGTCCTAAAACTAGCAAAACCGGAACCCATACCATGCCAGCGTTCTGAATCCATACCAGTGTTCCAGCTTTGGCGCCTGCAACGTCCGTCAACGGCATACCACTCCCACTGAGCAGACCGAACAAAGGGAAAGTCATTAGTGCCGGCAGAAGAATCTGGGTTATGCTGACACCAAGATTTCCCAAGCCAGCATTGAGCCCTAAGGCTATCCCCTGGCTATGCTTGGGAAAGAACATGGTGATGTTAGACATCGATGACGAGAAATTACCCCCGCCTATTCCTGACAATGCCGCTAACAAAAGAAAAACCTCGTACGGTGTCGTTTTATGTTGCAAAGCTATACCCACCCCCAACGCCGGAATGATGAGCAAAATTGTCGATACTGCAATGATAATGCGGCCGCCAGCGATACCGATCATGAAAGCATTAGGTATGCGCAACGTAGCGCCAGCCAGGCCGGCGATGGCCGACAAGGTGAAAAGTTGAGCATTGCTGAACGGGAAACCCAGATTCTTCATCTGAACGGTGATGATGCTCCAGAAAATCCAGATGGCAAAAGCACAGAGCAAACATGGAATGGAAATGAGTAGATTTCGTGTCGCATGACTTTTCCCGGCGGTTGACCAAAAACTCGGATCTTCCGGGTCCCAGCGGTCAATGCGTGCTTGTTTAGTATTCACACTATCACGATCATCAGAAAGCGATTCAATTTGTGACATCGTCTAGCTCCATACGCTTCATTAATACCGGGACTTGCCGATTCATCAGTTTCTTGACAGTGTGCTGGAACCACCATAAGCAAGTTAGCACCAAAATAGTGAAAAATATCCAGCAACTGGTCCAAATTCCGGTGGATTTTAGAAAATATCCGAATATCACCGGGCAAAAAAAGCCTCCTAGCCCGCCTATTACCCCTACCATTCCGCCTACTACGCCAACTTCTTTGGGAAAATAATCAGGAATGTATTTATAGACTCCGGCTTTGCCAATTCCCATAACTATTCCCAAAATAAAAACCAGAAAGGTAAATATCCAGACATTTGCCTGGAAATAAACGTGAGTAACTCCTTTGGCAAGCAGCTGTCGCTTTTTTACCTGATCTCCGGCTCTCACTACCGGATCTTGCCATGATTCGAAAGTAGGCCAGACCAAAAAGCGTGCTTCCATTGTCTCCGTGCCGATACGTTGCTGCTCTCCAGCGGTCTTGGGCATAAGTTGGTAAATTTTCTCGCCAATTACTACATGTTCGGGTGTTACTTCCGTAACGATACCCGAGCGTGCTGCCACCACTCCACCACCTGGCGAATAGATATCCATCCGGGGCACCAGCAATAACAAACAGCAGAGCAACGAGCAGCCGAACACCCAGAGCATGATTTGTCGAGCACCGAACCGATCGGAAAGCCATCCCCCCAAGGCTCGAATGACACCTGATGGCAAGCTGAATATCGTTGCCATCAGGCCTGCCATCACTATTGACATGCTGTAAACATTCACATAGTAAGGAACAAGCCATTGCGCCAGTGCCACAAAGCCGCCGAAGACAAAGAAATAGTAATAACCAAAACGCCAGACTCGAGGGCTAGCTAGTGGCGCCAGGCGCTTTTGCAAGTTCATATGCTCGGTCTGCTCTACCGCCCGCGTGAAAGTCAGCAGGTAAAAAGCAATGGCCATGAATACGAGTGCTGCTGCATAGAGCTGTGGTAACACTCGCCAGCGTTCTAGCTGCTCTCCACCGACAGTGAGCCAAATCAAGAGCGCTGGGGCACCCAGCGTAGTTACCGAAGCTCCAGCGTTGCCGATTCCGAAGATGCCAAGCGCAGTTCCTTGCTGTTCACGTTTGAACCAGATCGAAGTATAGGCAATGCCTACAGCAAAGGCTGCACCCGCCAGACCGAAACCCAGGCTGCAAAAAAAGAATTCCCAGAAGTTCCGCGCGAAAGACAGTAAATACATGGCGACTGCCGAAATGAGCATGACCACCGTGTAAACGACGCGCCCGCCATATTTATCGGTCAATATCCCCACTGGCAAGCGTGCCAAAGATCCGGATAACACCGGTATGGCTAGCAGCCAACCAATCTGTGCTTCGTCCCACCGAAAAATACCATTCTCTACCAGGTAAGTGACCAGGACGCCGTTTAACATCCAGCAGGCAAAACATACGGTAAAAGCTAACGTGCAGAAAACGAGCACCTGGATTGCCTTGGCACGTTCCGAAAGGCCGAGGTAGGTGGCGGCTTTCAGAACATTGATTTCACTATCACTCATCGTCTCATACTCTCTATGGCAGCTTATCTGAGCATTTCTTTACGGTTCAAAGGATGACGATTCCAGATGACCAGCTGGTAAGGTCGCCACAAGTAACCGAGAGGAACGGTGACAAAATGCACCAGGCGACTAAAAGGGAATAAAAAGACCAGCAGGAAGGCACCGGCAAAATGGAGCTTTACTAGCAACGGCAAATGGCTGACGAATTCGATCTGCGGTTTGAGCCAAAATAGTGAAGCGATCCATGGAACGGCAGTATGCAAATACCACACGGAACCCCAGCGATAGACCAGTGCCAGGTAAAAACCTAGCAACACTTGTAACAGCAAGACTAGCAACAGCAGCCAGTCCATTTTGCTGGTAAGCATGAATACCCGCCGGTTAGTCAGCCGCCGTGCAATCAGTATGATCAGAGCTCCTACCGCTACTATCGCTAACCCCAAGCCACTGATTTCCAGAACATAGCGTCTTACTGGCTCACCAACGAGCGCTGCCCACTTACTCGGGAAAAGCAAAGCCAAGATATGAGCTGACAAGATCAGCAAGATGGCATAATGCCAAGAAACTGAACCCCAAAACAACGCGCGTGCTTCCAGGAATTGACTCGACAGGCTCGAATACGAAAAGCGATCGTTCAAGTAACGATAGATCCCGACCCCTAGCGCTGTCATGACGGCCAAGTAAGGAAACACCGCCAACAACATGATATCTGACATTGCAGCGCCCTCTTCCTCTATGCACTAATAGCCTGGGGGCATGGAATCCAGCTGGTTTGCAAGACGCTTGGCAAAGCAGCGAGTAGCAAACGGTAGGGCTGCATGCTTCGTTCCTGGCCGCTCCGGGTCAAACCTTCATCTTCGCTGCCATTCCCTGCTTGGGTGTCCAGCATCTTGGCCAGAGCGGGCAATAGCGCCTCACTGGTAAGCTCCCGGGCCTCTTGCTCTTCGGCATGGTAAGCCAAAAAGCGCAGCAATACTGCCAAATGATCCGGTAGTTCACCGCTACAGCTGAAGCCACGCTCCCGATAGCGCGCCAAGAGCCCTAATAACAGCGAACTACGCCGATAATCTTCTCCTACCAGATAATAACCCACATACGGCTGATAGCTAGCTGCCAGATCGAAGGCCAGCGTGTAGCTCTCTTCTAGCTGACCTGATGTCATTTGACTACTTACTTCGCCAAAAGTGGCCAGTAGCTGTCCGGCCTCGGAACTCAGCGCGTTTGCCAGGGGTTGGCAAGCTGCCAGTGTTTCCCGGAAGTCTGCTTCGGGATAAGAAAGTAGCTTTGCTAGTAAACCTAGCAATTGTCTGCTGTTACTCTGCCATGCCATTATCAAAACCTCCGCACCGGCATTTGCCTGAAGCCGAAACCGGCTTCTTGTTTGTGTTGAAAAGTGTCTTCCCAGCTAGCAATGGCTTGTTCACGAGCCAGCGGCGGGATCACGAAGCGCTCCTCGAAGGTCGGTGTAGCTGTCAAACGGGAGATGGCTGCTGCTTCTTCTGGTGTGATACCGCTTTGCGTGAGCAGCTGTTTTAAAACGTTGGCAGGTACATCCTTGACATTGCGAGCTCGCATCGCCAGGCGTACCGCTATTAGACGTCGATACACCTCCTGCACTGCGCTCTCATTACCGGCAGTAAAAAGACTGGCCAAATAGCGCAAAGGAACGCGTGCCTGTTCCAGCGCTGCAAGCTGTGGCCAGGGATTACCATCAGCCGTACCGGCAACCTCATAGTTTCCCTCTTTGTTGATTCCTGCCAGCACCGGCAATAACGGTGGCACGTAAAATAGCATAGGCAAAGTGCGAAATTCGGGATGCAGCGGTAAAGCAATCTGCCAACGCTTTACGAACTTATATACCGGTGAATTGCGAGCTGCCTCGAGCATCTGATCTGATATGCCATTGGATCTGGCTAGAGCTTGCACCTTGGGATCACCGGGATCTTTGATGAGGTCGCGTTGCGCTGCTACTAGTTCCTCGGTACTGGCACGAGCTACCCGGTCGATGCCGGCGGCATCATAGAGCAGAACCCCCAGATAACGGATCCGACCGACACAGGCATGGAAACAGGCTGGAGCTTGTCCGCTCTCGAGCCGCGGGAAGCAGAGAATGCACTTCTCTGATTTGCCCGTTCCCCAGTTGTAGTAAGTCTTTTTGTAAGGACAACCAGAAATACACATGCGCCAAGCTCGGCATTTCTCTTGGCTGAGCAGCACTATGCCATCCTCGCCCCGCTTGTAAATGGCGCCCGCTGGGCAAGCTGCCGCACAGGCTGGATTGAGGCAATGGTTACAAATCCGAGGTAAATAGAAAAATACCAAACGTTCCAGCTGGTTCAGCGCTGCGCGCTCTGTGTCAGATAGCTGTTCGAGGTTGGGATCATTCTTGGCATAAATCGAGGAGCCGCCCAGATCATCATCCCAGTTAGGCCCAGCCTTTATATCTATCGACTCTCCGGTCAACAGCGAAATCGGGCGCGCCGTAGGCTGATCAGCACCGAGCGGAGCATTGAACAGCTCGCCATACTGGTAGGTCCACGGTTCATAATAATCGTCAATAGTTGGCAAATAAGGATTGAAGAACAGGTTTCCCAGCGTGCCAGCTCGGCCTGCTGAGCGTAATTGCAGCCTACCGTTAGATTTTTTCCAGCCCCCGTGATATTTTTCCTGGTCTTCCCATAACGTGGGATAGCCAGTGCCAGGCTTGGTCTCCACATTGTTCCACCAGGCATATTCCATGCCCTTCCGATCCGTCCAGATGTTTTTGCAGGCTACACTGCAAGTATGACAACCAATACATTTATCCAGGTGAAAGACCATCGAGATCTGGGCGCGAATGTCCATTCTATTATCTCTCCTCTGCGGATTTACTAGCTCGAGTTTTTGCGCGCCTGCTCACCAACTCAAGCGTTCTAACTTGCGGATGACCACCCAGGTGTCACGATTGCAACCGATTGGTCCCCAATAGTTGAAACCGTAGGTAAATTGCGCATAACCGCCAGCTAGCAACAACGGATTGATGCGGGTACGCGTCAAACTGTTGTGTCCGCCAGCACGTCGATTACCGCGAAGCGGTGAGCGCGGGACACCCAAAGTACGCTCGGGCGAATGATAAATCATGCAAGTGCCGCGCTGTACCCTGCTGCTGACTACTGCTCTGGTAACTACTACTCCGTTATCGTTGTACACTTCTACCCAGTCATTATCATGAATGTTCAGAAGATCCGCATCTTCGGTATTGATCCAGCAAGGCTCACAGCCCCGCGAAAGAGTGAGCATGCGATGGTTATCCGCGAAGGTGGAATGAATATGCCACTTGCCATGTGGTGTCAAATAGTTGAGCCGCAAAGCGCTTTGGTCACTGTGGATGATATCGCCGGTATGCTGCGGATCTAGTTTGGGTTTATAGGTAGGCAGCGCTTCGCCAAAATCTAGATACCACTGGTGATCCAGATAGCATTGCTCTCGTCCGGTAAGCGTACGCCAAGGCACCTGGCGCTCGACATTCAAGCTCCAGGCGGCATAAGCGCGCCCTTCATTCATAAGCCCACTCCAGCAGGGACTGGTAAGGGTGCGGCGCGGCTGGCGAGCAAGATCGAAAAAACTCGTGCGAAGGTCACGGCTATTTTGGGCCAAATCTACCAAGGGCACACCGCAGCGCTCTTCCTCATGCTGGAAAGCCGCATAGGCGATCTCACCATTCGTTTCGGGTGCCAAGCGCAGCAGGATATTGGCCGCATCCAGGGCATCTTCCAGGCTCGGATAACGCTGGCCACCCCACTCGACACAGCGTGCTCTCCGGGAGTCTGGCGGAGCATCGACCGGATTCTCTAACAGCTCATCATAAAATCTGGCAATGGGAATCTGCACACCGTTGCCATT
>JACQUT010000317.1 GCA_016267585.1 Cyanobacteria bacterium NC_groundwater_1444_Ag_S-0.65um_54_12 | reverse complement strand
GGTTGCAGGTTCGATTCCTGTCGGGGGCTTGGGATCAAAGTGCGCACATTTATCGCTTTGCCATTGCCCAGCGAGGCGCGCGCGGCAGCCAAATCCTTCATGGAATCATGGCGCGTCCGGTGTTTGGACAGTACGATAAGCTGGTCGCGCCCCGAGAACTTTCATATTACCTTGCGTTTTATCGGCGAAGCTGACGAGGCGGCTATACCACCGATCAGTGAATGCCTGCGTGCGGCGGCAGCGCAATGTGGGCCGTTGACTCTGGCATTCACGGGACCTGAGTGTTTTCCAAGCGAGCAGCGCGCAAAGGTATTAGTGTTAGCCACTACCTGTTCGCCCGCGCTCTTGAACCTGGTAAACGAGCTGGACTACCGGCTAGCACAGTGGAAATTCGGTGCTCGTGACAAGGCTTTTTTGTCGCATGTCACTATTGGGCGAGTACGTCGCTGGAATGACGTGATGGGTCTGCCGCCATTTGGCAACTCATTCGAGTGGTCAGTAGACAGAATAGGGCTTTATCGTAGTCATCTAACCACGCACGGTTCGCGTTATGATCTGATCTATGAAGTACCGCTCGACTAAAAATTCAATCCGAAACCCAGTCTACGATGAGAGAATCAATCCTGGTAGACACATTTGATTGCATCGCGAATATGTCGGAATCTTTCTTGTACCATTCTTAAACTCAACCCAAGAATTTCATTTTAATCGCCGCCTATAAATATGTTAACGCTCTGTTTGATAGTACGAAACCAGCCGGAGACTACCAAGGAGGAGAAGAAAATGCCACTCAATGTCACTTTGGACGGAAAGCCGCTAAAAAATGTCCGCGTCATTGAACCGAAATCCGAGTTAGATTATCTCAAAATGAACCCCGAAGGATTTGATACTTATGAATCCAAGAGCTATAAACCAGATCTCGATTCGGACTTCGACAGTATCAAAGAACGTCTCGAAGTGAATCCTGACGGGCTGGACAGTTACGGCCTCAAGGCAGGTGACCGCTACGTCATCGTGGCCGGAAAAGGCTTCAAACGAAGCAACTTCGCTTCAGATCGCTTCGCGGTCAACGGTGCCAAAGCTGACCTAAGATTCATGGAAAATGAACCCAACACCTTGGGCGAAAGAGTTGGTCTATTTTTTCGCGGCATGGGCGCATCGCTCCACACATTTGCAACTGATGCGGCAGGATTTATATTCCTGGGCCTAGGCAGCCTTGCCGGTGGTATTGCTGGTAAGCTGGCACGAGAAAATTCACATAGTATTCCTGTGATCGGAGCGGTGGCTGGTTTCATGGCGATTCCCACTGTTATAGGCTTGATCAGAGCCTGTAAACCGAATCCCGTCAATCAAGAAGTGCTTTCGAAAATCGCGAAGTAAGCAAAGCTTTCTGGTGAAGCCATGTCAGAGCGGTGCCAGCGCTGGTGCCATGCCGCCCTCGAGATAGGAAGCCAGGATAGCGGTTTGCGATTTCGATGGTCGGGCTGCCGGCACTACCTGGAAAGTAGTGCTGGAACCGACCGGCAATTCGGCTGCGCAAAGGCGATCGCCACGGAAATAAGACATCGTCAATCGTTCACCTGGTATGACCAGTTTCCCGATATCGGCCAGCAGTTCCTCGGAAGCCCGCAGGCCAGAGATGGCGACCAGCACATCATTTGCCTGCAAGCCAGCTTCTTCCGCCGGGCTATAGGCTTCGATCTTGCCAATTTTCAGCGCACCGGGCGCTCCACTGGCTGATATCCCCAGCGCTGGATTCTGTCGGGTACGCAGTTCCAGTCCGAGCTTTCGGCAAGTGCGACTCCAGTCTATTTCCTGCGTCGAGCGGAGCTGGCGATCGAAGAAATTATCTAGCGAACATCCGGCGATGGAGGCTGCCAAGGTCTCGACCGTGGCTGACTGGTAAGGTACCGCGTTGCCATGTTTTTCCCACAGCGCTCGCATCAGGTCATCCAGGCTGCGCGCATTGTCAGTTTGCTCACGAATCTCGGCATCGAGAGCCCATGCGGTGAGTGCTCCTTTGACATAGTAGTTGACAGCGCTGTTCCAGCGATCGTCGCCAAAATTCCAGGTAATGAAGCTAGATTCCGCCAGCGTTGCGATGTGGCGGCCTGGCATCCGCTCGTAACTGGTGATCAGCTCTCCCAGTTGTCGTAAGTAGGCTGCCTGGTCTAGCAAACCAGCGCGCAAGCAGAGCAAGGAAGCATAGTATTCGGTGATTCCTTCCACTACCCATAGAGCGGTAGTATGAGCAGGCCGCCAATAATCACAGTTACGGCCCAGTCCTTCAGGCGTCAGCCTCCGGCCGTTCCAGGCATGAAAAATCTCGTGGGCCACCATGGTAAAAAAAGCGTCTGGTCTACTCGCCAAAGCCAGCGGTCCCTGTATGGCCAGGGAAGCAGCGTGTTCCAAGCCGTTCAAATAACCCGGTTCCTCACATTCGTGAAAAAGGCAAACGTAGCGCGTGAAAGGAGCCGTGCCGAACAGCTTTACTGCTGCCGCGGCAATCTTCGCTATACCTTTCGTCACTGGCAACAAGCCAGACGGTGTTTTCAGGTGATTTACCGTCTGGGTATCATGCCAGGCTACCTCCCAGCGCACACCAGCGGCATCTACCGCGGCAGTGGCGAACGAACCAGCTTCGATGGGTGCATCTATCAGGGCATCATAATCGTCGGCACGGTAGAGTCCCGGCGAGATTTGAGTCAAGGCAGTCGCCACCTGCCACTCTTTTGGCAGATGAAGGGCCACTGTCGCTGGCAGGCAACGCGCCGGAATGACGCAGAGCCAAAGCGGTCCCCCATTCAAGAAGGCATGCTCGGCATTTATCTGCGCTTGATGAATCATCAGCTTGTCCGCATAGACCTCGTAGCGTACGCGTGCTCCGGGCACCGTTTCCGGAATTAGCCAGCGGTGCAGATCCAGGCGCTCAACCGTCAACTGCTCGCCGGTGGGTGACATGACACTCAAAGATCGCACGTTGCGAGCGTGATCCACCAGCTTGTAGGCACCAGGTGTCCAGGCAGGCATTGCCAGTTCCACTGCACCAGTCAGCGGCGGCAGGGTAATCTCCACACTCGCGCGATGAGTATGAGGTCGGTCGATCCAAAGTTGATAGTGAACATAGCCTTGCATGCCTCCAGGGTACACCATGCTAGGATCGCAAGTAGAGATAATAAATGATGGAGGCGCAAGCACTTTTTTCGCCAGGTGGAACCGTGGTGGTGTACGGGCTCTGGATAGCACCGGCACCTAGACGGTTGGAAAGCTATTTCAATGGTGACCATTGCGTTTGGTTGGCAGCCGACATCACCAGGTTGCGGGAAGATGGAACACCTGGCAATCTCAGGCCATTACCGCTTTGGGCGCCGTCCAGCAACTGGCCAGTCTCGGAATATGACCGAGAAGTCTTGTCACTATTGCTGCCTTTCTATCAAAAGCATGCCCGTCTGATCTCTTCTTCCCATGCCCGGGGGATTCCCATAGAGGATGCTTTGCTGGAAACGATTTTGATCAAATTGCGAACTTATCCATTTTTGTATGGTGAAGGACGCCGACCCATCGAAATACGTCCTGACATGCCACTAAAATTGCGACGGCTCTCGCCTTGGTCGGTTCCCTTGATTCTGGAAATGGACGGGACACCGGTTACCCAGGGTACTGCTTTGTTTGGCCAGAATCGCCGCTGGGCCTTCCAACGCGGCGTTTTTCGCCCGTTAGAAGAAGAATCGAGCGAGCTGGCGGGTGAAATAGTAACAGTGGCGGCTAGCCCTGCGCCCGGCGATATTGCAGCGGTAAAATCCCATCCCGCCAGCAAACCGCGTCCTCGCCTGACCTTGCATGAAGATGGCGATCGCCTGATCGTGAAACTTAACCTATGCTATGGCACTGCATTGCCTATCAGTCCAGCAGATTCGCGCGGTGCAGTGGTAGGCATACGAGACGGTGAATGGGGCAGCTGGCCACGCGATCCCGAAGCCGAGACCGCCATCTTGCTGCGAATGAATCAGACCCAGCTAGAGGCCCAAATAAACGGAGTGTACTTGGCTTACGGCGATGCCGCTCTGGATTTTCTGTTAGACGAAGTACCGCTGCTAATCGCCGAATCCTGGGAAATCCTCGGCGAAGAACGTTTGAAGACCTTACGCGTTAGCCGTCAACGACCCAAGGTGAGAGTAGCGGTTTCCTCCGGTATTGACTGGTTTGAAGTTCGTTCCGAGCTAGCAGTAGATGGTAACGCCATAGCCGAGAGTTATCTGAAAGAAGCGCTAGGTGGGCGATCGCGCTATGTACGTCTTGATAACGGTTCCTATGCTCGATTACCGTTGGAATGGTTAGCACGTCAGCGTTCGCTGATGCAAAGCATGAATGCTGACAGCTATAACAGCGAGAATGGCCTGGTTTGGCGTTTACCTGCTTACCTGGCCTTGGTGGCCGAAGATTTGCTGGAAACGGCCGATGACGCAGCCAGCGATGCACACTGGAAGTCGTTTTGCGATCGGTTGATCGGCGACAGTGAGCTAGCAGAGCAAGCGGTGCCTGATGGTTTCGTAGGGGAATTGCGTCCTTATCAACGCAAGGGTCTTGATTTCTTATGTTTTCTGCGCAAGGAAGGCCTGCATGGCATACTCGCGGACGAAATGGGACTCGGTAAAACAATTCAAGCGATCGCCCTGCTACAACACGAGAAAGAAGCCGCTCGCCTGACTGCCAGCTTGTTGGTGGTACCGACTTCCGTACTATACAACTGGGAACGAGAATTGGCACGATTTGCACCAGCTTTGCGAACGCTGGTCTTACATGGAGCCAAGCGTTGCCAGTTGTTGCCGCTGATAGAACAAACGGACGTCGTGATTACCAGCTATGCGTTACTGCGCCGCGATCTCGGGTTGTTGCGTAACTATCATTGGTATTTTTTGTTACTTGACGAGGCGCAAAACATCAAGAATGCCCATTCACAATCGGCGCGGGCTGCACGCTCGTTAAGAAGTTATTTTAGACTTTGTCTTACCGGTACACCCCTGGAG
>JACQUT010000038.1 GCA_016267585.1 Cyanobacteria bacterium NC_groundwater_1444_Ag_S-0.65um_54_12 | reverse complement strand
GCTTGTAATTAGTCTTTTGAATTGAAGATGATTTTCTGCGAATTCAAATAACTCATGGTTGCCATCTACTATCAATAAATCCCCATCTTGTACTCGTAATTGGTTTAACAAAGCGTCCTTGACATCGATTTCTCTGAGCTCTCTGCCCGTGTTAGCTTTGATGCGCTGCAACAAAATGCGTTGCGTGTAAGCCTGCGCCAACGGCCCGCCAGAGAGTCGCAATGACTCGGCAAGCGTCGCTCCGCCTTTGATCTCGTAAATGGCAGGTTGCCGCACATTGCCCGCAATGGCCACTTGTGGACCGATGGTGGGAACAAAAATGATGTCACCGGCCTCGATTCGTACATTCCCGGCATTCTGTCCCTTCAATAAAAAATCATAAAAATCGAAGATCACCACGGGGCGCTCATGACGTCGCAATTCAATATGGCGCAAACTCCCATTTTTTGATACGCCGCCTGCCGCCTCGAGCAGGGTCGAAATAGTACTCAACGCACCAACCAGATAACTGCCAGGCCGCCGAACCCGGCCTGCCAAGTAAGCAGTAACCATGCGCAGCTTGCCTAACCTGACAGTTACCTGCGCTCCTCTGGCCCGGGCACGCATGGCAGCTTGAAACTTTCCCAATGATTGACCAGTTACCGAAAGCGTGCCAAAGCTGGGGATAAAAATCGTCCCGTCACGGCTGACCACTGCTCGAATTTCCTGGGTGGACAGCGGAACATTGAAAATCAGTTCATCACCGGGACCCAGCGGATAATCATCTGGCACACTCGTATCACTGACAGTATTGCCACCGACCAGCAGACCACGAAACATTTCATAGCCGAATTGACGTAATGGTGGACCTTCTAGCCCCGGAGCCCGCGAAAAGAACTCCTCCATTGCCGATAAAGGCTCTTCCGGCAACGCTTGCGCTGCTGCTTTCGCGGGCGTTTCTTGCGGGGCTACCGAGCCCTCCGGTGCCAGAGTGAGCGTGCGCACTGCAGGCTGCGAGACGGATGGCAAGGCAAAAGTGTCTACCGCAAAGCCCGGCTTGACGAAAGCGGAAGAAAAAAATAATGCAATAACTATTATTTGTTTAAAATGGCTTCGTCTAAACAAACTTCTAACCCTTTAACCTATTACAAAACTCCTAATTGCCTACTGGTTGCAAATTCGGGAATTCTATTTCACCCGGCATCATGAGTGCAAAATCTTCCGCGGCTTGCCGCACTACATTGCGAAAGAGCTGCATACCTTCGCCTTCTACCGGCAAGGTACGGATGCCGCTTCGGAAAAGTTCAACCTTCTTACGCGTCCAGTTGGGATGGTTGGTGAAGAAAAGGTGCGCCTCCGGATGCGGCATCAACCCGAATATGTGGCCCGTATCATCGCAAATACCGGCCACTCCGGCTTCCGACCCGTTAGGGTTGAAAGGATACTTCTCGGTAGGGACACCCACCTCATCAGCATATTGCAATACCACATAACCTGCTGCCATGAGACGCTCCCGCAAGTCCGGACGAACTACGATCTTGCCCTCAGCATGACGGCAAGGCAACACCAGCTCGTTCAGGCTACGCGTATAGACGCAAGGCGAGTTGTGGTTCACCAGTAAACGCACCCAACGATCCTCGAAGATCCCGGAATCATTGGCTAACATGGTTACCTCCGGTTCGCCGAATTTGCCTTCGATCATCGGCAGAAGACCTAGCTTTACCATGACCTGAAAACCATTGCAGACGCCCCAGATATATTTACCGTCTTTTATGAACTTTTTGAGGCGATTCCAGAAGCTACGGGTCACTTTTAACTTGTTGGCCAAGGCTCGGCCAGCTGCCAGATGATCGCCAAAGGAAAAACCACCAGGGAAATTCAAAATCTGGAAATCATCAAGATTGATATCGCCTTCGATCACATCGGATAAATGAGCAATCGTTACCCGGGCGCCAGCCAAACGATATCCATGAGCCATCTCCTGTTCACAGTTGATGCCATATCCAGTAAGGACCAAAGCGCGAACGCGTTTTTCTACCATTGCGGTGTCTCCTGCCAGGATCGTTTTAGCCGCTCTACCGCCGCGCGCACTACCACACGGCCTCTAACCTTCAAGGTAATATCGGCACTGGCTATTACCTGGCCAATGCACACTACCGGGAGATCCGTCAGCAACGCTTCAAACCTGGCCCGATCTTCCGGTGCTATCGTCACCAGTAACCGCCCGGCACTCTCGGAAAACAGGATAGCTGCCACTGCTAATTCAGCCGCACCGGGTAATGCCGATAAGTCGCACCGTGAACCAATCTCACCAGCCAAAGCACATTCCGCCAATGCCACCGCCAGTCCGCCATCCGAAACATCGTGGCAAGCAGTCACCATTTCTGCCTGCATGGCTTGATGCAGGGCTCGGTAACAACGTTTAGCCAGCAACGCATCTACCATCGGTACCACCCCGCCACCCATGCCTTGCAATTTTGCCCACTGGGTTCCGCCGCGTTCATCACGCGTAAGTCCAATCAGGTAAATCAGATCGCCGGGAAGCTTGAAATCCATGGTAACCGCCCGCACCGCAGACGGAACGATACCGATGGCGGAAATAAGCAAGGTGTAGGGAATAGAAAGTTTAAGTTCGTCGGGCGACGCTCCGGGCCCCAGGGGAGCTGCTGTGGGCCAGGTTTCAACTGGTGGACGACGGCCCAGGAAATCGTTCTTGACGCTGTCCTTGCCAGAAATGAGCGGGGTGCCATAGGCGATAGACGCGTCATGGAGCCCCCGGCAAGCTTGCACCAGTGCCCCCAGCTTGTACTTGCCATCCGGATTGTAGCGCGGATCATGAACCGGGTCGGGCCAGCAAAAGTTATCCAGGATGGCTAAATGATCCGGATCGGCCCCCACCGCTACCGCATTCCGGATAGCTTCGTCTACCGCAGTAACCGCCATCCGATAAGGATCGCCATGCTCCGGGCAACAACCCAGCCCATTGCTTATTGCTATCGCGCGATCGGAATCCAGCCGGGGGCGCAATACCGCAGCATCCGCCGGCCCATCCGATTTGCTGCCGACCAGCGGCTTGACCACCAGACCACCTTGCACCTCGTGATCATATTGCCGGATCAACCCCTCGCGCGAACAGATATTGAGCGAACCCAGCAGCGCCAGCAGCGTGCTCGTCTGATCCTCGAGATCGACGTCGGCCATTGCTCGTTCCGGTGTCCACTCGCGCTCTGGTCCGGGTTCGACCGGCAATGCCTCTGCCTCCAAGGTGCGGCGTGGCAAACCAGTTTCATGGAGCCATTTCAGATCCAGGCTCGCGACGGTCTTGTCCAACCAGGTCGCCACTAGCTGGCCAGAGTCAGTGAAAGTGCCTATCTGGCTCACTTCGACTCCGCGAACTGTCGCGAGCTGTGCCAGTTTATCCCAGCACCTCGGCGGCACCGCCAGCGTCATCCGCTCTTGCGATTCGGATACCAGAATCTCCCAAGGCTCCAGGCCAGGCATTTTGAGCGGTACCACATCGAGCATGATTTCACAACCACCGGAAAGACGAGCTAACTCGCCCACTGAGCTGGAAAGTCCACCAGCGCCGTTATCAGTTATGGCCCGATAGAGCCCGGCTTCCCTGGCTTCGCCTAAAAAGTCCAGCGCGCGTTTTTGGGTAATCGGATCGCCAATCTGCACCACGCTAGCGGGGATCTCAGCCGACAGGCGATCTGAGCTAAAAGTGGCGCCATGGATACCATCCCTTCCGACACGCCCACCTACCATGACTACCAGGTCACCCGGAAGAATCTGCTTGAACCAAGCTGGCGAACCTGCCACTGCTTTGGGCATTAACCCACCCGTCCCACAAAAGACCAGGGGCCGGCCCAGGAAACGCTCGTCGAAAAAAACCGCGCCATTGACTGTAGGTATCCCGCTTTGATTGCCACCATCTTCCACTCCCTTGCGCACTCCGGCTAAAATCCGCGCCGGATGCAGCACCCCTTCTGGCAATGGCCAGGACCAATCAGGTGGCGCCAAACAAAAGACATCGGTGTTGAAAATCAACTTGCAACCTAGACCGGTCCCGGCGGGATCCCGATTCACGCCACAAATACCGGTAAGCGCTCCGCCATAAGGTTCCAGAGCCGAAGGGCTATTATGCGTCTCGACTTTGAAAGTCAGCAGATAATCGTCATCAAAACGGATGACTCCGGCATTGTCTTCAAATACCGAAACTAGCCAATCACACCGCGCAGCCAATGCCTGGGTAGCTCCTCGAATATAAGTATTAAAGAGCCCTGATTCTATGACTTCCAGGTGATCGCCCTGGCGATAATTGATCCGATCGTTAAAAACTTTGTGTTTGCAGTGTTCTGACCAAGTTTGGGCGATCGCCTCTAGCTCGACATCAGTAAGCGCAGCGACTGGCAAACCCTTAGCTACCCGATCTGCCGCTATCGCCGGATCTGCCAGATAATCTCGAATTGCTCGCAACTCAGTTGTCGAAAGCGCCAGGAAACGTTGCTGGCTCAATGCTAACAGTTCGCTCTCAGTTGTTGGCAACTCGATCACCGCAAAGGGCCGTGGTAATTGCACCGGCCCCACGGCAGGAAATTGCCACGGCAACGGACTTTCGCCAGATGCTCGATGGGCAATGCGAAACTGCTCGATCAGTGAATTCCCTAAACGCTCTGAATAACTCTCGACCAGCGCTCGCTCAACTCTGACGTCCGGCAATTCTTTTAAACGATAATGCCGCGCAAAATAAACTTCTAGCGGATAACCTATAACTTGAGCGAGGATTTCACTGGCCACCCGCCCTTCATTATCCGTCACCCCGGGGCGTAGCCCTACTTCTATGGACCATGCGCATTCGCTTGTCGTATCTTCCCCTATGATGACTTCTTCGGCTAATGGATCAGCCAGATAGTTCATGGCTAGCTGATAAGCTCTATAGTCAGGAATAGCAGCGCGTAAATAATAGACTCGCCCGCCGGCCAGGTGCGTGGGTGGCAAATCCAGTAACTTGGCAGCGCGGCGCGCCAGCAGGTCAGCGAACCCTGACTTGGGCCGTACTTCTATTCGCGTGATCGGGTCGCTCATGCTTCCTTGACTTCCCCGATGGTCAACAGCTGCCCGTGTGCGTCTCGGATCTGCTCGGCTGCCCCTGGCGGCACTATCAGGACCATCCCTATCCCCAAGTTGAAAGTGCGCCGCATTTCTTCCGGCGAAATATTCCCCGCTTCTTGCAGCCAGGTAAAAATCGGCGGCAGCGGCCAGGCAGTGAAATCTATGCGAGCTTGCAACCCCTCCGGAATTACCCGGTTTACATTAGAAAACCCGCCTCCGGTGAGGTGCGCGATAGCATGCACCTCGAAATGCTGGCAGAGCGCGAGCACTTCCTTGACATAGATTCGGGTAGGGGTAAGCAGAGTTTCCCCCAGGGTCTGCACGCCAAAAGGCTGCTCCAGCGCATGCCCTTTAACTTGTAAAATCTTACGTATCAGCGAGTAGCCATTAGCGTGGGGCCCGGAACTGGGGAGTCCCAGTATCAGGTCGCCCGCGACGACATTCCGACCATCGATCACGTTAGATCTGGTCACCAGCCCAACGCCAAAGCCAGCCAGATCAAACTTCCCTACCGGATAAAATCCCGGCATCTCGGCAGTCTCCCCGCCCAGCAATTGGCAATCCGCCTCGCGGCAACCCTGAATGATTCCCGAAATGACCTGCTCTGCTTGCGCCAGTTCAAGCTTGCCGGTGGCGAAGTAATCCAAAAAAAAGAGCGGACGTGCTCCACAGGTCACCAGATCATTCACTACCATGGCAACCAAATCTATTCCAATAGTGGCGATACTTTGCGATGCCAAAGCCAGTTCAAGCTTGGTTCCTACACCATCAGTGCTGGCTACCAATAGACGCTCTTCATCGATAGGGAAGAGGCCCGAAAAACCTCCAATTGCCGGCAATTGTGCCTGAATCCGGCGAACAAACTCATTACCGGCTTCCACATCGACTCCTGCCATCTGGTACGTCAGCCGG
>JACQUT010000316.1 GCA_016267585.1 Cyanobacteria bacterium NC_groundwater_1444_Ag_S-0.65um_54_12 | reverse complement strand
TGCCGCAGGAGTTGACGCTGGATTTGCAGCAGTATCGCTTGACCAGCGCATTGCCAATCAAACAAGGCAACGCCAAAAGCCGATCAATAGCGAGGACCGTGTCGAGGAATTGACAACCGGTGCTTTGATCCTCAAAACGATCCTGGAAATTCCCGACCGGTTGCGTAAAATCGGCACTGGTCTGACAGCCGTTTCACGCATGGCTTCCGCAACTGAGCGCGCTGTTCCTGGCTTATTCAGCATCACAGCACATCAGCTATCAGATCTGAGCTTGGGCAAATTGAGCATCGCTCTGGGATTGTTGCAGACCGGTGTAGGTATCAGGGATTGGGCAACGGATGAACGCCAACGCGGGAAGCAAGACACCGCCGTGGGTATCCTGACGGTCGGTGCCGGATTAGCTAAAATCGCCGGTTACGCAGCGATAGCCGAGCCTATTTCCGGGGCTGCGTTCCTCATCAGTGGCGGCATGCAACTGGCTACCGGTGCGCAAAGCGGCGACGTCAAGCAAACGCTGCTCGGGTTAACCAAATGCCTGGCAGGAACGTTGTTAGTCCTGGTGCCTTTCGTATCACTGACCAGCGCCATGGCGCTAGCTGCCTGGGGATCGGTATTTATTCTCGGTTCCCTGTTATTTGAAGCCGGCGATCTCATAATGAAGCTGCAGCAGGGGATTACGAATCTAAAACCGCAAAAGGGAAAAACGCTTAACAAAGGGCGGTAGTAGTTTGCAGATAAAGAGCATAGCGTTCGATATAAGTTTGTACGACTGGCGGTACCAGGTCCATTATCCTTTTCCGTTGGCTAGCTAGACGGCGAATTTCAGTGCTCGATATTTCGCTAGGTGGCATGGCCAAAATATCTAGTGCCGGTTGCAACCAACCAGGCAACTTATCGATAAGATGTTGCAAATTTACGCCTACCAGTTGCCCGCGCGGTACGACAAAAAAATGACACAACTGTACCAGCTGTTCGCTGTCGCGCCAACCGGTCATCTCTCTTAGCTGATCTGCGCCGATTAACCACCACCAGTCAGCAACCGGAAAGCGTGAACGAATAGCTGAAATGGTATCGATAGTGTAAGAAGGTGGTGGGCGCTCTATTTCACAACGGCTCACTAGATAGCGTGGCTCACCAATAGTTGCCAACACTAGCATGCTCCAGCGATCAATAGCCGTGGTCAAGGGTTGATCTTGTTTGAAGGGCGATCGGGCTACCGGCATCCAGATCACCAAGTCCATACCAGCAGCTAGTGCTGCTTGGGCCAGCCGCAGATGAGCATTATGAACCGGATCGAAAGTTCCACCGAAAATTGCTATTTTCATTATCAGAAAATGCTGTCGCGCAATTTTTCATTCTACGAAGACGAACTCGAAGTCGCCGATGCGAATGGTATCACCATCTTTTACGCCTTGCCGCCGCAGCTCTTGATAAATCCCCCATTGCCATAGGCTGCGCTCTAGACTGACTGCTGCCTCAGCATCACCGGGCTTGGCCTTGGCAGCTAACTGCTCGAGCCAAGGACTGGTTATTACCATGGCGTCATTTTTACGCATTATAGAAAAAGGCGGCCGCTCTACTGGCTTTGTCGTAGCGATGGACAACGCTGGTGGTGGCGGTAATTCTCGCACCGCTTGTCGCAAGTGAGTCAGCAGTTCAGGTAATCCTTCGCCGGTTACGCTAGAGATGGCAAAAACTGAAAAATGCTGGGCCGCCAGGACGGTGCTGATCTGTTCACAGTTAGATCGAGCCTCCGGTAGATCAATTTTGCTCAATACTGCCACTCGCGGTTTTTTGGCAAGATCCGCATTGTAGCGTTCTAGCTCATTTTCTATGGTTTGCCAATCTTGCAGTGGATCGCGTTGCTCTGGACCACCGGTTAGATCGAGCACATGCAAGAGCAACCGCGTACGCTCGATATGTCGGAGAAACTCGTGGCCGAGCCCCGCTCCCAAATGGGCGCCAGCAATTAACCCAGGAATATCTGCCAAAACCAGATGTTCGCCCAAGGCAAAGCGTACTACCCCGAGGTTGGGTTCCAGGGTAGTGAAGGGGTAGTCAGCGATTTTCGGTCGAGCAGCAGATACTGCGGCAATAAGCGTGCTTTTACCGGCATTCGGTAAACCGATCAGACCTACATCCGCTAGCAATTTTAGTTCCAGCCGCAATGTTCTACTAACTGGCGTACCACCTGGTTCGCCATAGGTAGGAGCACGCTGGCTTGCGGTGGCAAAGGAAGCATTGCCGCGACCGCCACGACCACCAATTGCTGCTAACCAGCTATCGCCTGAATTAACCAGATCGGCTTGCGGCTCATTGGTCTCGGCATCATAAACGACCGTACCACAAGGCACCCGAATGATAATATTGGCCCCTGATTTACCCGTCTTGTTCTTGGTTTGGCCCGGTTCGCCCGCTCCAGCCTTGAACTCGCGTCGATATTGAAAATCCAGCAGCGTCTGCAAATCTTCGGTGGCCGTCAATATTACACTACCGCCTGGGCCCCCGTTACCACCTGACGGACCGCCATGCCGCACGTATTTTTCCCGGCGAAACGCTACGGCACCGTCGCCCCCCGAACCACTACTCACTCTAATGGTTGCTTGATCGATAAACATTGAATAATAATCGCATTATAATTTGGAATACTGTTCAAAACCGCAGCTCTAGTTGATTAGTCATGTCATTTAGTGTCGCCGGCGCGCTGCTATGGCCGAAAAAATCAACAGCATTCCAATGCCGATATCTATGCCCATATCGGCAATGTTGAAGATCGGGAACCAATTGTGACCATGCCATTGCAAATCAAACATGTCGGTAACATGGCCAAATCGCACCCGATCGATAAAATTGCCTAGCGTTCCACCGAGCAACAGTCCCAACCCGATGCCTTGCCACCAGCTGGGCCGCGCCAAACGTCGCTCGTAGCCAAGAATGAAAATAGCGACGATTCCCGCCACCATGGCCAGCACCGGTACATGCCCGGAAAGCACGCTCCAAGCTCCTCCGGTATTCTTGACGTGGGTCAGCGCAAAATACCCGGGTACCAGAAAGGGAATGGACATCGGCAATTCGAAGTGGCTGCCACCCGGGTAATTGAGATGGTTCTCCACCCAGGCCTTCACCCACATATCAAAAGCTAGCCAAGCTATGCAGGTGACATACATCAAATAACTACTAAAAGGAACTCGGCGATCCATCAAATAATTCCTTCACCCTATCACGCTACCACGCTAACTGGCTTGCAGCAAGGATAAGTTAGCTATTGCAAAGCCGACAGAAACCAGGATGAGAAGTTTCTGTCGGCTTGCGGTGGCTCTGGAGGTTGGAGGATTATGGGTTATTGAGCGCTTTCATACTTTTGCGGTCTCGCCGCACTCACAATTTATAATCCGGTGGGATACTTTCCTGGCGCTTTCCCCAAAAGCCGAGCCCACTCAACGGTAAAAAAAGCAGTAACATTAGGGAAAGAGAGTGAGGATATGCCACCTATGAGAGATTTTGCCGATCGCAGTGTGGCGGTATTGGGCATGGGACGTAGCGGTTTGGCTGCAGCAAAGGTCCTTCACGAA
The DNA here is from genome assembly GCA_016267585.1 of Cyanobacteria bacterium NC_groundwater_1444_Ag_S-0.65um_54_12. Taxonomy (GTDB): domain Bacteria; phylum Cyanobacteriota; class Sericytochromatia; order S15B-MN24; family VGJW01; genus JACQUT01. The sequence goes on along the minus strand of JACQUT010000316.1, from coordinate 4,646 downwards.
CTCGGAGCGCACGTCTACCTGAGTGATTCACGGCCCGCCAGTGAGTTGCAGCCGGTACTGGCACAGCTGCCTGCTGGCGTCGAACTAGAGATGGGTGGGCATACCCAGTCTTGTGCCATGGTCGATCTGATCGTAGTTTCACCAGGAATTCCACGCACTCTGCCAATATTGCAAGCAGCAGAAGCAGATGGCGTGGAGTTAATAGGTGAAGTCGAGCTAGCATATCGACTGACCTCGACCAACCTGGTTGCCATAACTGGTACCAACGGCAAAACTACTACCACGACGTTAATAGGAGAAATATTGCGGGAGGCTGGTTGGAACGCTCCAGTGGGCGGAAACATCGGCATACCACTGGTGACCCTGGCGCAGCAAAAAGCTGATTGTTTGGTAGCCGAAATCTCTAGTTTCCAGCTGGAAACCGTGAAGAACTTCAGACCCCATGTGGGTGTCTGGCTTAATTTCTCGGACGATCATTTGAACCGCCATGGCACACGCGAAGCCTATTGGGGGCTGAAGAAACAGCTTTTCACTCGGCAACGAGAAGATGATTACGCCGTGTTGAATGCCGATGATCCTGCAATAGCACCACTAGCTAACGAGATGGCAGCGCAAGTGGTATTATTCTCGCGCTTGTCTACTCTGACCCGCGGCATTTGTCTGGCCGAGGAACAAATCGTCTGGAAATATGCCAGTAGAACGGTACCGTTGCTGCCAGCTTCTAATATCCAGCTGCGTGGTGAACATAATCTAGAGAACTGTCTGGCTGCGGCAGCTGCCGCGGTAGCTCTTGGTGTCCCGATTTGGGCAATTGCCAGGGCTATCACTAATTTTCAGGGTGTCGAGCACCGCATCGAGCCAGTTCGTACCATAGCTGGCGTGCAATGGTTCAATGACTCGAAAGGTACCAACTACGACAGCACGATAAAAGCCATCTTGGCCTTCTCGGAGCCACTAGTACTGATTGCGGGCGGACGCGACAAAGGTGGTGCAATCAGTCCGCTCATAGAGACTATCTGCCGCAAAGTAGAACATACCATACTGACGGGTGAAGCTGCGCCGTATTTCGATAGAGTGCTACGGGCCGCTGGTTACGAAACCATCACCCTGGCTTTTGATCTGGCGTCTGCAGTAAGTACGGCACACGCTATCGCCAAGCCTGGCGGCGTGGTGCTTTTTTCGCCCGCTTGCACCAGTTTCGATATGTTCAGCAATTTCGAGGAACGCGGGACAAATTTCAAAGCGCTGGTCCGGGAGTTAGCGGATGGTTAACCGCCCGGGCATTTCGAATAGAACAGCACCCGGCATAAAGCCTGCTGAACGGTCAGTGCGGGTGCGGTGGGACTCTACGCTACTATTGATAGTTCTGACTCTGGCATTGCTCGGTTTCCTCATGATCCTTTCGGCTTCGGCACCCGCAGCCCAGCTCTATCTCTCTGATAGTCTGTTTTTTTTCAAGAAACATTTTCTCTGGGGCCTGGTAGGAATAGCTGCCATGGCGCTCGGGGCTAACCTGGCTATTGATCGCCTGAAAGTGTTAGCCAGGCCTATCTTGGTATTATCTGCTGCGCTGCTGGTTGCTACTTATTTACCTGACCTGGGTGTGGCAAAATTAGGAGCGGCTCGGTGGCTTCACTTGGGCCCTTTTTCCTTCCAGCCGTCTGAATTCGCCAAGGTAGCACTGGTCATCTATCTGGCGGATATTCTTTCGCGCAAGCAGCACCAAGGCTGGACGTTCCAGGATTTTCGACAGGCATTGCTGCCGGTGGGGGGTACCCTGGGCCTGGTGATGTTTCAACCAGATCTGGGCACTACTTTGATTCTCGCGGCCTCTGCGGCCACCATGTTGCTGTGCGCTGGTACGTCACCTTTCATCTTGTTTGCTTGTAGCACCTTTGCGGGGTTGGGTGCGGCCTTTCACGTATCTCATACTGCTTACCAGCGCGATCGGTTTTTGGCGTTTCTCGATCCATGGGCCCATGCCAAGGGCATTGGCTTTCAGATTATTCAATCGCTTTTGGCAATCGGTTCAGGCGGAATACTGGGGACTGGTTGGGGGCAGGGGAAACAAAAGTTGTTCTACCTACCTATTCAACATACGGATTTTATCTTTGCGGTGCTAGCGGAAGAACTTGGCTTGATAGGCACCATAGGGGTAGTTCTGCTTTTTCTGATCTTTGCGCAGCGCGGTTTCGCTATTGCCAGGCATGGACGCGGTATGCATGCCCAGCTCATGGCGGTCGGGCTGACCAGTAGTATAGTTTTTCAGGCATTTCTCAACATTGCGGTTGTCACGGCAGCCGTGCCTACCACCGGCGTGCCACTACCTTTGCTTTCGTTTGGTGGTACGAGCTTGGTCATGACCTTTTTCGCGGTAGGTTTACTACTCAGTATTTCCCGAACAGTTCCGGTTCGGAAACGTTCCGAAATCTGCTGACGAGGCGAGATTGCCAATGATTTTGTTTGCGGCTGGCGGGACCGGCGGGCACCTCTTCCCGGCTCTGGCTGTTGCGGAGCAACTTCGCCAGCTATCGCCAGAGTTACCTATTGCATTTGTCGGAACTTCCGACCATTTAGAAGCAGACCTCGTTCCAGCAGCCGGCTTCGCGTTCCATGCCATACCTGCCAGGGCCCTGCCCCGAGAATTCGGGTGGGAGTCATGGCAATTCGTAAAAACCACGCTGCGGGGCGTTCACCAAGCCCAGCGGCTGCTGCGGCGCTTGCAGCCCAGAGCGGTGCTGGGGTGCGGCGCTTATGTCTCTTTCCCTACCCTGATAGCCGCCAAACTTTGCCGTATCCCTACCCTGATAGCCGAAGCAAACGCTTATCCTGGGCTGGCTAATCGAGCTTTGGGCTCCTTGGTCGATAGAATTTTTGTCGCCATACCAGGCACCGAGCACTATTTTCCGAGCGGCAAGGCAACTTGCACCGGTAATCCCATTCGCGGTGCTTTTGGGCGGTTACAACGCTCGGAAGCTCGCCAGGCCATCAATTTTCCACCAACCGAGCAATTGCTACTGGTTACCGGTGGATCATTGGGTGCGCGTTCGCTCAACGAAGCTTTCAGCTCAGTTTATGAACAGGTACTGGAGCGTCCGGACTGGTCGATCTTGCATATCACCGGCACCAAAGAGCTATCAGCTATCGTCAAGCAGCTAGCTGCCCAGCCGCTGGCAAATGATCCGGTTAGCTATGAAACATGCGATGGCCGTTATCGTCTACTGGGTTTTTGTGGGCAAATGCCAGAAGCCATCATGGCAGCTGATCTGGTGCTGGCGCGTTCCGGAGCCACTACCACGGCAGAGCTGGCAGCCGCTGGCCGACCCGCAGTGTTCATTCCGCTGACGATCAATCCGGATCAAATTGCCAATGCTCAGCATATGGAGCGCCATGGTGCAGGTAAGGTAATCCTCAACGATCGCGCATGCTCTGATCTGCCCGCTGTCCTGCTGCCGCTGCTCGACGACTTGCCAACCTTGGCGACGATGGCAGCAGCCGCCAAGCTACAAGGCCGTCCGGAAGCTGCAGTACTAATTGCCCGGGAGATCTTGTCCCGAATCGGGTCCCGTTAACTGCCACCGGCCGGAAGTGAGCTCGCAACCCGGAATGCCGATAGCGATCCCAACGCCAGGGAAAAAGCGTCACTGGTACCGGTCACGGTAGTCGCCACGGTCTGCCCATTGTCCGGATCTATCAGAGCTACGGTAGCGCCGCTGGCTATCTCGGCGGTCGTGGCCAGGGTAGTTTTCTTGGCGGGTTCCGCCCCAGCGTACCTGCCCGGTCAGCGGCCAGGCACCAGTAGCAAAGTGTCCTGGCGAAAGGACAGGCAGTTGTCTATTTTTAGCAAATATGCTAAGTTTGGATCGTGTCCTGAAGGCAGGATACCGTAAGGAGGGCGAAAATGCCACTTAGCCACGATGACTTCTTCAAGAAATCCCTGGAGGATCCTGAGGTCAAAGCTGCTTATGATGCCCTAGAGCAAGAATTTACCCTGTTTGAGGAGTTACTAGAAGCACGAAAACGGGCTGGATTAACGCTTGAGCAGGTAGCCGAGAAGATGGGCACCAAGCCCTCCGTCATTTCACGGCTCAGCACATCCAAGCACAGCCCCTCCGTAAATACCCTGAAGAAGTATGCCAAGGCTGTCGGTCACCGGCTTGAGATCAGGATGATCCCCGAAAACCCTGACAATTCAGCTAAGCAGCAGAATTCAAAGAAAAGAGCGATTTAGTTTGGCAGGATCAAGATTACCTCTGCACCACAGCCCCCCGGAGCCCAGAATAATGAGGAACTCCAGGTCAGGGCTTGAGCACGCCAGTTATCTCGAGCGGCACGCGGAGGATGAAGACATCGGTGCGCGGGGAACCATCCGGATTGGTCATGCCATCCCAGTTACTGGTGTAGATGAAGTACCTTCCGGAGCGATCGATGCTACCACGGGGCGCGGATTCATAGTTCCATACCCCGGAACGGTGGTGCGCCAACCGCCGGAACCGCAGCGAGCCATCGGTCCAGAGCTGCACGATTTCATCCATCGCCGGGAACCAGTCGAGTACCGTCACGAGGTTCTTGGCAGTAGCAGTGAGATCGGCAGCAGCGTAAGGCCAGACGAGATAAGAATCAGAGGCCGTATCGACGTACCACTG
>JACQUT010000322.1 GCA_016267585.1 Cyanobacteria bacterium NC_groundwater_1444_Ag_S-0.65um_54_12 | reverse complement strand
CAGGAACTCGCGCTGAATCGAGAAAGGGATGGCAATACCGCGTGGGATCCGGATAGTAGCTTGTAGGTACCGCCAGGCACTTTGCCCGATTTCCGCTGCGGATGCGCTCGCCGCAAGACCCAGGAATTCTGCGATGAATGGCAGTAGATCAGGGCGCGGCGGTCGTTTGATGCGGTAAAAGCCCAGCAAACGTTCGGATCCATTTTCCAGGACATAACGCAGCTCACCGAGATTGGCGGCCTTGGTTCCGTAGCGGTAGCGGTCGCTACCTCGCAATTCAGCTAGATCGGCAATAGCCGTACGTCCGATTTCGGGCTCCTCCAATCGGATTTGCTGCACGAGCCACGCTGGACGCTGCGGGGGGACTGGTGGCGGATCGCTGCGGCACAGCTCGATGGCCGGGGCATTGACATCCACGCGGTAGGATACCCACTGGCCGTCGAGCTGCGCTTCGGCAATCCGCTCGAAGACACCGAGCTGGATGGCATTGGGGATTCCCCAGCCAAAGGCCAGGACATTGGTGTGAGACAGTGGAGTGGTGGGCTCGGCATTGATGATCCCAGCCAGTCGGGGAATATCGTCTGGCACGCGTGCCATCGCGATGATATCGAACCATTCCAGCGTCGAGCGAGCGGATCGGTAGTCCGCTTCACCACGAAAGACGCGCAGGCGTCCTTGTGCCGCACCGCCGTTCAGCGCGATGAACGGCGCGGAGGAAAAGAGCTCATGGAAGAAGACCCGTGGGACCTCCACCGGATCGATCCGGGCCACCATGCACTCTTGCTGATGGTTGCCAGGTTTGAAGAACAGTGGAACGGATGGATCGAGATGAGCAGCCACGGTCGCGAAGAATTCGCGCAGCATGGTGTCGTCCATGTTGTCAATCTCGACTGTCTCGATAGTGAAGAAGCGCTCCTGCCGTTCATGCAAAGCCAGGATGCCCAGATAGCAACGGCGATCGGACTGGAGATAGAATTCGCGATTGAAGCGATCCAGATTGGCGTCGAGTTCGTCAGTGGAAATTTTCAGGATTTGCTCGGCGATGTAATTGGCATGAAACTGGTAACGGGCGTGATTGACAAAGTGAATCCGGGGCTCAGCCAAGCGCTTCGATCCTTCCAGCCGTTCTACCACGACTTTGACGAAGCGCTGGCCTGCCAGCAGTCCGGCCAGCTGGGCGAAGGCCTCCATGGTGAGCCGCTGTCCTACCAGCGCGGAAGCATCGCCCCCCAGGTACTCCACCGGAGCTTCCGGAATCTCGCTAGATGTCAGATCCATCGGTCATCTTCTCCCTTGCCGATCGAGTAGCGGTAATCAGCAGCAGTCCAAGCGGTCATGCACCTGTCCCGGGAACGTATTTACCCGGGCACCGGGGCAGCCAAACTTCAGCACATAAAGTGCTGCTCGATAGTTCTTGGGATGGTAGCATAGCTGTGTTGGCCCGATAGTAGATGGAGGCCCGATGAATTCACTGGCAGTTTGCCCCAATCCGCAATGTCATTGCGAAAGTACCGGCAGGTTTTGTAATCGCTGTGGCTTCGATCTTACGCTAGTCTGCTGTTCGACTTGCGGCCATTGCCATGCTAACGATTACCTGAGCGATGTTGTGCCGGGCTGTGAACGCTGCGGTGCCATGCTGGCTCAACCATTGCTCTTGGCTTTTTGCGTAGCACAACGCGCAGTAGATCCGGGAGATCTTTTGTTCGAGCGTTTTCGTATAATTGAGCAATTGCGACCAGAACAATACCTGGTGCTGGATACCAGACCTAATTTGAAGCGTTTGGCTGAGCCCTGGGCCGCTGATTCACTGGCTGCCGCCTACCGCAAATTGGCGTCAGTCGTCGGCATTCCTGAATTGCTGGATATGGGCAGTGACAGCAGCGCAGAGAATGGTGATTGGTTACTTTTAGCTGCGCCCTATGGCAGCAAAGGATTGTTACTCCCACTTTACGATGGCTGGACATCCGCCACCGCATCACAACGCCTGGTTTGGCTTGCTAACTGGATTTCGCTGTTAGAGGCCACCATGCTTGCTGGATATCCTGGTACTGCTCTGGCACCAGATAATCTGCGCATAGCTGCCGACGATACTTTGTGCATGACAACCTTGCTCGATGTGGCGGTTGCGAGCGACCCGGTAACCGCTCTTGGCAAGTTATGGCTGGATCTCATGGGATGCTCGGATAGCGCAAATCATATCGGCAGCGGTTTTGCGCCAGTAGAATTGGCCAAGCGCGCAGTGGCTGGCGCTATCACCATAGCTGATCTAAAACATGAAATCATGCTGCTGTGTCGCGAGTCTGCCATGAAAATCCAGCATTTCGGTAACACCCATGTCGGTTGCAAGCGCGACAATAACGAAGACAATTTCTTGGGATGGCAAATCGATCTTCGCCAGGTCACCAATAGTGGCCTGGCGGCATCTACCAGGGGATTATTCGTGGTTTGTGATGGGATGGGGGGACATGCTTCGGGTGAAATAGCATCTCAAGTCGCGATTGCAACTATTCGCGACCGCACTCTCCCCTTATTGCTGCAAGAAGATTTTGTCGCGGAAGACTTTGCTGGCAATTTGCGAAGATTGATCCGAGAAGATGTAAATTCGGCTATTTTTGAATTGAACGAAGCCGAAACTTATTCTACCTTGCGCCGGATGGGTACTACGGTGGTGATGGTGGTAATCAGAGACGAGCGAGCCTGGTGGGCGCATGTCGGTGACAGCCGACTCTACCAGATACTTCCCACTGGTATCTCGCAGATTACCGAGGATCACAACATAGGAACGCGCGACGTGAAGCGCGGACTTGCCACTATGCTGGAAGCCTTTCGCAGCCCGGTCGGTAAGCATCTTACCCAGGCGCTGGGGCCTAAAAGTAGCGAATTCGTCAATCCCGACGTCGGGGAAATCTCCTTGACCGAGCCTTGTGTTTTATTGCTTTGCTCTGATGGATTGCCAGACATGGTGCCAGAGCGGGATCTGGCTAGCATTGCGCAAAAATATTGGGACGATCCGGAAAGTGGAGTTGCTGAACTGATTCGCCGAGCCAACCAGGGCGGCGGGCTGGACAACATAACTGCTATTTTGATAAGGGTAGAACCACCGCCACCACTTTTTCAGTCAGATCTAGAGCGCAGTGTCGCTGTAAACTAAATTGACCCGCCGGATCCATTCTTCCGGCGGGCAGCTTGCTCAAACATGGTGCAGCTGATCAGTTAACCAGCACGTTACCAGCCTTGCGCGGCGGATCACCTGCCGGGCGGGTCTCGACCGGAGGATTATTTTTCCACTGTGGGGCTAGCTCGGCGTTGATGGCAGCCCACGCTGGAGATTCACTCTCCGACGCGACGATGGCATCAATGGGGCAAGCCGGTAAACAAGCACCACATTCGATACAATCTTCCGGATCGATCACCATGAAAACTTCGTCCTGGTAGTCGCCCGGATAGATGCAATTTACGGGGCATACCTGTGCGCAGTCGCCATAGCGCTCACCCAGGCACTTGTTAGTGATGACGTACGTCATTGCTTCTTGGGCCTCTTGGAATGAATAGTAGTGGGTCAACTCTCTCCAACGTGAACTTGCAGTGAGATTGCCTGTTGCTACTATGAACTCGCTGATCTCACTAGCCCACACCGGACAATGGGGATTTTACCAGACTATGGGGACTTGCGGTATTGCACCCAGGTGCCGAGTAGTTCTATGATCGCTGTATACCTAAAAAGGAGTAAGAGATGACAATTCGTACGCAGGTCACGATTGACGGCAATGAGGCGGCTGCCCATGTAGCCTTCAAGACCAGCGAAATCATAGCGATCTATCCGATCACACCATCATCGTCGATGGGTGAGCTGGCCGATGCCTGGGCAGCAGCCGGCGAGCAGAATCTGTGGGGAACTATCCCCATAGTGCAAGAAATGCAATCAGAAGGCGGCGCTGCGGGCGCCATCCACGGAGCATTACAGGCTGGTTCGCTGGCTACTACGTTCACTTCTAGCCAGGGATTGTTACTGATGATCCCGAATATGTACAAAATTGCCGGGGAACTGACGAGTACGGTTTTTCACATTGCAGCGCGCTCCCTCTCCGCTCAGGCGCTTTCCATTTTTGGCGATCATAGCGATGTAATGGCAGCCCGGAGTACGGGTTGGGCCATGCTGTTCGCCAGCTCGGTGCAAGAAGTCATGGATTTCGCGTTGATTGCTCAGGCTAGCACTTTGCAAACGCGAGTACCCTTCTTGCATGTCTTTGATGGTTTCCGCACTTCGCATGAAGTTCTCAAAATCGAGAAATTGAGCGATGAAGATATTCGTGCCCTGTTAGACGATGAGCTGGTGCAAGCTCATCGCAAGCGCGCCCTTAGCCCGGATCATCCGGTAGTACGTGGCACTGCCCAGAATCCCGATGTTTACTTCCAGGCACGTGAAGCCAGCAATCCCTACTATCTGGCTACTCCGGCTCTGGTGCAAGCTACGATGGATCGCTTTGCCGCTCGCGTCGGCCGCGCCTATCACCTTTTCGATTATGCCGGTGCTGCGGATGCCGAGCGTGTCTTGATCCTCATGGGATCGGGTTGCGAAACCGCTGCCGCAACCGTGCGGGCCTTGAATTTGTCAGGAGAGAAGGTTGGAGTGGTAAAGGTTCGCCTTTTCCGGCCCTTTTCGGTAGAACAGTTGCTGCAAGCTTTACCTCCTACTTGTAGCAAGATTGCAGTTCTCGATCGAACCAAAGAGCCGGGAGCTGCTGGTGAACCACTTTACCAGGACGTGATAACCGCCTTGGCCGAGAGCCGCAGTGCCGGAACTTTGCCGGTGGTCGATTCCTGCCGCGTGGTAGGTGGACGTTACGGGCTCGCTTCCAAGGAATTTACGCCAGCGATGGTGAAGGCGATTTTCACTGAATTGGGAAAGCCGCAGCCCCAGAATCATTTCACCGTCGGCATTCAAGACGACGTCACCTTCAGTAGCCTGGCGGTGGATCCCGATTTCTCTATCGAGCCGGCAGAAGGAGTGCGGGCGATCTTCTGGGGGTTAGGTGCGGACGGGACAGT
>JACQUT010000315.1 GCA_016267585.1 Cyanobacteria bacterium NC_groundwater_1444_Ag_S-0.65um_54_12 | reverse complement strand
GGCTACTCGGGAGATGGCGGACCGGCCACCAGCGCCCAGCTAGGAAATACAAAAGGCATAGTGGTAGATATGGCAGGCAATGTCTATATTACCGATAGTAGTAATTATCGGATCCGTAAAGTGGACACTGCCGGCATCATCACGACCATGGCGGGCAATGGTACTCTGGGCTACTCGGGAGATGGCGGACCGGCCACCAGCGCCCAGCTAGGATCTCCAAAAGGCATAGTGGCAGATATGGCAGGCAATATCTATATTGCCGATAGTAGTAATTATCGGATCCGTAAAGTAGACACTGCCGGCATCATCACGACCATGGCGGGCAACGGCCTGCTGGCGCCAATTGAATCTGGGCAGGCCATCACGCTTCGTATCGAGCAACCGCATTGCGTACTGGTAGATGATCAGAATCAGCTTTACTTCTCAGCTAACTGGGATGGCCAGGTCAGCAAGGTGGACTACTTTTCCAAGCTAGTGGCGACGGTGGCGGGCAATGGTACCCCTGGTTTCTCGGGAGACGGCGGCCCGGCCACCAGCGCCCAGCTAGGATATTTTGTCAGGGGAATGGCCAAAGATGCGGCAGGGAACCTCTATCTGGTAGATCAGCAAAACCACCGCATCCGCAAAGTGAATGCCGCGACCGGCATCATCACCACGGTGGCGGGGAGCGGGACGACCGGTCCTTCGGGGGGCGGTTACACCGGCGATGGCGGACCGGCTACCAGTGCCAAGTTGAAGAATCCCGCTAGCATCGCTTCAGATAGCGGGGGCAACCTGTATATCGCTGACAGGGAAAACCATCGCATCCGCAAAGTGAATGCCGCGACCGGCATCATCACCACGGTGGCGGGGAGCGGGACGACCGGTCCTTTGGGGGGCGGTTACACCGGCGATGGCGGACCGGCTACCAGTGCCAAGTTGAAATATCCGGCAGGAGTGACGGTAGACAGTGCCGGTAATCTTTATATTGCCGACACGAGCAACCATTGCATCCGCCAGGTGAATGTCGCTACCGGCATCATCGCCACGGTAGCCGGTACTGGCGGCGTCTGGGGTTATTCGGGGGATGGCGGCATCGCTACGGCTGCTCGATTGAGTTCGCCTACCGGGATCGCACTAGCTGCCAGTGGAAACCTTTATTTGTCGGATCAACAAAACGATCGCATACGTAAGTTGAACACCATTACTGGCATCATAACCACGGTGGCAGGGGACGGCATCTGGCGTTTCTGGGGAGATGGCGGCGCGGCAATCGGCGCCAGTTTGAAGCAACCGATAAGCGTGACGGTCAATGCTGCCGGCAATCTCTACATCGCTGACTATTACAACGATCGGATCCGGTGGATTAACTGAAGCTGCTAAACTTACCGATCCGGCGGTAAAATTGAGGAATGGCTCTAACTTTTCAGGTAGAGGCCGTCTGCGGCAACGCTCGCGCTGGTCGGCTCGTCACACCGCATGGCGTGCTACTCACACCGGCATTCATGCCAGTGGGAACGCAAGCGGCCGTCAAGGCACTTACCCCGGAACAGGTCTGGGAAACCGGAGCCAGGCTGGTACTGGCCAATGCCTTTCATTGCATGTTGCGACCCGGCGCAGAATTGATCGAGCGTGCTGGCGGACTGCACGCTTTCATGCGCTGGCCCGGAGCGCTACTCACCGATTCTGGCGGCTTTCAGGTATTTTCCCTGGCCGAGTTGCGCACTGTCACGCCGGATGGCGTCTGGTTCAAAGCTCCTCGAGATGGCTCGCGACACTTCATGAGCCCCGAGCGCTCCATGGCTGTGCAAAATGCCCTGGGCGCCGATATTGCAATGGTACTGGACGAGTGTGTCAAGCTGCCGGCTAGCCCGGAACAAATACGTGCTGCGGTAGATCGCACCACTTGCTGGGCCGAGCGTTGCCTGGCGTCTCACCAGAACCCGGCTCAAGCACTTTTCGGCATAGTACAAGGCGGCACTGATCCGGCAGAACGTGAACGTTCGGCACGAGCGCTAGTCGCACTGAACTTTCCAGGTTACGCGGTGGGAGGGCTTTCGGTAGGGGAATCTCGCACTGCCATGATCGAGACGCTCCAAGTTACCGCGCCACTTTTACCCTTTCACAAGCCACGCTATCTGATGGGAGTAGGTACGCCCGCCGATTTACAGGCCGCCAGCGCCGCAGGTATCGATATGTTCGATTGTGTTCATCCTACCCGGATGGCACGACACGGAACGGTCTGGGCAGAAGGTGAACGAATTCATATCACCAACGCGCGATTTCGCGAGGATGCTCAGCCGCTGGATGTCACTTGCGATTGTACTACCTGCGCCAGATACGATCGCCGCTATTTGCATCATCTGGCCCGCTGCGGGGAATATCTGTCCCACACTCTGCTCTCTATCCACAACATTCGTACTCTGGTGCGCACAGCTGAGCGGCTAAGACGCGAGATTCTGGCAGGAACTTTCCAGCAGTTGTGCTACGATCGCCGGCAATGAGCTTCTTTTCTGCCCTGGGGCAATGCTTATTGAACTGGTTCGAGGCTCTTGGCAATTACTCCATCTTGAGCTTCCAGGCCCTACGATTGCTAACCTGCGGGCACCTTCACTGGCGCAACACGTTTCGGCAAATGGTCTTCATCGGCATAGGCAGTTTGCCAATCGCTTTGCTTACTGCCCTTTCGGTGGGTATGGTATTTACCTTGCAAATAGCCAACGAGTTCATCAATTATGGCGCCACCAGTGTAATTGGCGGTGTAGCTGCCATGGCCATAGTCCGTGAACTGGGGCCCACGCTTACCGGGGTGGTATTTGCCGGCCGCGTGTCGGCAGCCATCGCAGCCGAGCTAGGTACCATGAAGGTAACCGAACAAATTGATGCCTTGATCTCCTTGGCAACCGATCCGGTACGTTACCTGGTATTGCCTCGCGTACTCGCCTGCCTGACCATGCTACCTTTGTTAACTTTCTTTTCGGATGTATTGGGTATTGCGGGCGGATATCTAGTTGCCACGGCCTTGAAAGGCATAAGTCCGCTACTTTTTACTGAGTCGGTGCGCTCTTTGATAGGTCCGGCTGACATCCTGAAAGGGCTCGGCAAGGCAGCGCTTTTCGGTTGGATAGTAGCCATTGTCGGTTGCCAGAAGGGCATGTCGGCTCGTGGCGGCGCCCAAGGAGTGGGGGCAGCAACCACACAGAGTGTGGTCATTGCGTTGCTAGCAATCTTCATCAGTAACTATTTCCTGTCTTCTTGGCTTTTCCCGGGCGGTGAGTCGCATTGATCGGATGACGAGCCTGAACGCTCAGCTAGAGCATGTCGAAAAGTTCTTCGACACCAAATATGTCTTGCAAGGAGTGGACATCGTCTTTGTGCCGGGCCAGATCACGGTAATTATCGGCCCATCGGGCTGTGGCAAAAGCACGATTTTGCGTTTGTTGCTCGGTCTGCAGCGGCCAGATGCTGGGCGAGTGCTGGTGGATGGCAGAGATCTGGCAACGTTTCGCCGCGCAGATTGGTTCGCTTATCGGGAGCAATTGGGCATGGTTTTCCAATCGGCAGCACTCTTCGATTCATTGACCATAATAGAAAACGTGGCTTTTGCACTGCTCGAGCACGCCAAACTAGCGCCAGCCGAAAGCTATCGCATTGCTGAAGAGAAACTCCGGCTAGTTGGCCTCAAGGATCAGGGGAACCTGCGACCTGGTGAGCTTTCCGGCGGCATGCAAAAACGCGTGGCGATCGCGCGGGCGATCGCCCGCGACCCCGCGCTCGTGCTCTACGACGAGCCTACCACCGGGCTAGATCCCATCACCAGTACGGTGATAGAAGATCTGATAGTTTTGTTGACCCGTCAGCTAGGTGTCACTTCTATAGTCGTCACGCATCAGTTATCTACTATTTTTCGTACTGCTGACCGCGTTGTCATGTTGTTAAACGGCAAGATAATAGGCGAAGGTTCCCCGGCCGGGCTTCGCGAGTCGACCGATCCGCGTATTCGCGGTTTTTTGCGCGGAGAAGTTCCTCCCGGTTGGGTATAGAGCGTTAGTCATGAAGACCAGCCCTGCCACCAAAGTCGGCTTAGTTACCGCGCTGGGTGCCGTGCTGCTTGTGCTCTCTTTGATCTGGCTTACGCGCTATCAGGTCAAGACCACCGGTTATCGCTTCAAACTGGTATATTCCGATGTCAATGGCCTTACGCCAGGGGCCAGCGTGTTATTGATGGGAGTACGGGTAGGCCGCGTGCTGACTGTGGTCCCGCAAGAGCGCACGGTACTGGTCGAATGCCTCATCGAAGACAACGCTACGAAAATCTACCAAGGTTCACGGTTCAAGATTTATTCCAAGGGTTTGATCGGTGAAAAAGCGCTAGAAATCTTCCCACCCACTGAACCTGCGACAAATCTGCTAAGTAGCGGCGCGTTTTTGCGTGGTGACGATCCGGTGCGCTTGGACACGACCTTTGAAGCTGCCGATCAAGCTGTTAAATCCATCGGACGCTATATCGACTCGCCCCAAACCAAGGCTACTTTCCAGCGCAGCTTGGAAGCAGTGCAGACCATTTTTGCCAAGTTAGACACCTTGTCAGAACATCTCGATCAGCTGGTAATCGAAGCTGAACAATTCGTCGCTCATGGCAAACAACTAGCCGGAACGGTGCAAGAAAAAGACATGCGTGCCATGGTAGAGGATTTGCGTTTTCTTACCGGTGGTCTACGCCAATCTTACCAATCACTGCTAGGCTCGCCTGACAAGCGCAATGCCGCCCAAGAGGCGATGGACAGCTTGGCCCGGCTCTCCGGACGCCTCGATCATGTAGCTGGCCAAATAGATGCCTTTACTTCCGATCCGAAGCAGAAAGCCGACCTGGCGGACATTGTCAAGCAAACCCAAACTCAGCTTGCCAGTTTCCAGGGACAAGAGGGCGGAAAAATTCCTGCCTTCTCTCCGCGACTGGAATTGCAGGGCATCACGCAATCCGATGTTGCCCAGACTCCGGCAAATCTCAATACCCTTTCCGGCAACTTATCACTGCGTTTAGGCGTTGGTGAAACGGCCTTCGTGGCGGGAGCCGAGGAACTCGGACAGAATACCTTGTTCACGCTTACCTGGGGGTTGCCGCAATTCTTTGCGCCCAGCACCGGTTTTCACCTGGGCCTGATTCGTTCCAAGATGGGCATGGGCATCGATTTCGTACCACTGGCCGGTACCGAAGTGCGTGCCGAGCTATTTGACCCGGTCAGAACGCAAGTGCGCCTTTCGGCGCTGCTCTTTCCCGATTTCCTGGGCCAGCGTTACGGCATAAGTTTCGAGTGGATACAGTCGCTCAAGCGTGATGTTCCAGAATTTTCCAGTGCGCGCGTAGGCATACAATGGCGCCCGCTAGATTAAGGGGAGGGTTTATTATTTTTTACGGTAAAATCAGGTTAATATTGTTGCTTGAATCGGTAGATCATGAGAGTTATCTGGTCCCTTTGCCAGCAAGATTGTACAGGAGTCAAGGCGATGTCTTCTTCTACCTCACCCACCATGCTGGACGCCTCGTCCCTAATGGACCTGGAAAATGAGCTAGGCGCCCATAATTACCATCCCCTACCAGTCATGCTCACTGAAGGTCAGGGTGCCTGGGTGACCGACCTCGAGGGACGACGTTACCTGGACTGTCTTAGCGCCTATTCAGCGCTCAATCAGGGCCATGTACATCCGCACATTCTGAAAGCGCTGGTAGAGCAAGCTGCCCGCCTTACCATAACTTCTCGCGCTTTCCACAACGACAAACTCGGCCTTCTTTACCAGAAGCTAGTAAAATTGAGCGGAATGCCCCGGGTACTCCCGATGAATACCGGAGCAGAAGCGGTAGAGACCGCGCTCAAGGCAGCGCGGAAATGGGCCTATCAAGTAAAAGGGGTGACCGCAAATAGTGCAGAAATAATCGTTTGTGAGAATAATTTTCATGGCCGTACCACTACCATAGTAAGTTTTTCGACAGAATCGCAATACCGTGAAGGCTTTGGACCTTTCACCCCGGGTTTTCGCATTATTCCTTATGGTGATATAGCTGCTCTGCGCGCTGCCATCACCCCTGATACCTGCGCGTTTCTGGTAGAACCGATCCAGGGTGAGGCCGGAGTGATAGTGCCGCCAGAAGGCTTTCTGCGCCAAGCAGCACAACTTTGTAGGGAGCATGACGTTCTACTGATCTTGGACGAAATTCAAACCGGATTAGGCCGCACGGGGAAACTCTTTGCTTTCCAGCATGAAGAAATCGTGCCGGATGTGCTCGTATTAGGGAAGGCCCTTTCTGGTGGTTTTTATCCGGTGTCTGCCATGCTGGCGCGAGCTGAGGTAATGCAGGTATTTACGCCTGGCGATCATGGTAGTACCTTTGGCGGTAATCCGTTGGGTTGCGCGGTAGCACTCGCTGCGCTCGAGGTAATTGAAGCGGAAAGATTGGTAGAAAGAGCTCATACTTTGGGGCAATTGGCCATCTCGCAATTGCAACGTTCGCAAAGCCCTGGCGTGGTGGAAGTGCGCGGCAAGGGTTTATTGATTGGTATCGAGTTAGACAAGCCAGCTCGTCCTTATTGCGAAGCCCTCGAGAAACGGGGGTTGCTCTGCAAAGAGACCCATGCCCGGGTCATTCGTTTTGCTCCGCCATTAGTAATTTCGGAAACCGATCTGCTGTGGGCAACTGAACAATTGCTTGCTGTCTTGCGAGATTAATCCTATTAGCTTTGTCCTGACTGAATTTTTCTAAATAAAGCTCTTAATCGTTCCTTTGCTAATAGATTCTGCACAGGTAAGGTGAATATCATTGGTAAAGAACTGTGCGAGTATAGCAAATGACTCCATCACTTGATTTGCGGCTTGTTGCTTCATATGATTTCTTGAGTAAGTTGTTAAGGCTGGCCGTCACTGCCACGGCTTTCGTCATGATGCTCGGCTATCTGTTTGCCGCAGTTTTGCCGGAAACACCGGGTAAAGAGCTGCCCATCAGTCTACCAGTGGCCGGCGGGCTATTATTGGCGAGCTGTTCGCTAGCCTTGGCAAAGAAAACCGGTCGTTTGGCGCTAGCTGGCAGTTACAGTAAGCTTTTGGCAGCTTTTGTCCTATTCGTCGGCATCATCCTCTTGATTAGCCCACCAGATAACTGGTTAGCTAACCTGGCGCCTATCCTGACTGACCGGCAATTAGCTCCAGCGCAATTTTCCTTGCTCATGCGAGCAAATCCTTGGGATGCACTGGCATTAATCTCAATAGGCTGGGCGCTGCTACTATTCGATACCCGAATACGTCATGGTGCTGTGATAAGTGATATATTCGCCTTACTTGCTACTGCTATTCCTTACGTTGTACTGATCTGTCAACTTTATGCGCTGGTAGCTCCCGATGGCCATGTCGGTCATTATGACACGATCGCTACTCCGGTCAGTAGTGCAGTGCTCATGGGGTTCGCGATCAGCATTCTCTTGGCTAGATCCGAGGTCGGTCTGCTAAACTTCCTGGTACGCAAGAGTCCAGGTGGCATACTACTACATCAGTTATTGCCGATTACGATCATTTTCCCGCCGTTCCTCGGTATCCTGCGGTTACTAGGAGAGCGCGCTGGTCTTTTCGATACCATCACCGGTCTGGAAATAATGACCATTTCGCTGATAGCCACGGCGTCTGGTTTACTCTGCTGGCATGCAGCCATGCTAGACAAAGCCCATATCCGACAAAAATCAGCCGAGGTAAAACTGCAAGATCAAGCTCGCCTTCTCGAGCTTACGCATGACACCGTCATCGCCTATGACATGAATTGCCATGTATTGTTCTGGAATAAAGGGGCTGCCGATCGCTATGGCTGGAGCAGCCAAGAAGTGCTGGGGCATCACATAAATGAACTCGTCAGACATCCGCGACCCATGCCCTGCGGAGCTATCCGGAAGGTTCTAGAAGAGAAGAATTTCTGGGAAGGTGAACTCGAAGATATGACGCGTGATGGAACCAGTATCATGGTAGCAAGCCGACTATCGCTCGAACACGATGAACAAGGAAAACCAGCGCGCATTCTGGAGCTGAGCAATGATATCACCGCGCACAAGCGCTCCGAAGAAGCGCTTTTAGCCAGCGAACGGCGTTTCAGACTCTTGGCCGAAAATGCGCGAGACGTTATCTATCGGTATTTGTTATTGCCGGATAGGCGAATGGAATACATCACACCGTCCGTAGAAACTCTTACCGGTTACAGCCAAGAAGAGTTCTATGCTGATCCCGATTTACCTCTCAAACTGGTAATCGAAGAAGATCTGCCGCGTTTCGAAACCATGCTACGTTCCATTTCTACTGGAAGCAGCGGTCAACTAACTCTGCGCTGGCGTACCAAGGATGGCCGCGTTATTTGGACCGATCGCCACTACTGGCCTAGTTACGAGGCGGGCAAGCTAGCTGCGATAGAAGGGATCATCCGTGATATCACGGAACACAAGAGCGCGGCTGAAAAACTGGCATGGCATTTGGCGGAAACCAAACAAGCCAAAGAGCTATCTCATCTCAAAGACAATATCATCTCGGTGGTCTCGCACGAGATAAAGACCCCGCTTTCGCTCATAATCGGCAATGCGGAACTGCTGGCGGAAAAATATCCAGCAGATCCACTGCTGGCAGGTCTAGAAGACGGAGCGCGCCGGCTCACCGAACATATCAATGCCATGCTGGATTACAGCGCACTCTTGAGCGATGCTCTTCCACTCTATTACAGTAAACTGGATCTAGCAGAGGTCATAAAAAACATAGAGCAAATCGTAGAACCTGACTTTCAGAATAAGGGACTACAACTGCAAAGCGAAGTGGGGCCGATAGTACCGCTAATCTGGGGAGATGCTCGTCGCATCGCGCAGGCGCTGATCGAGTTATTGAAAAATGCTTGCAAGTTCACATCACCCCCGGGCAAAGTAGGTATCCGGGTAGTACCTGCTGGTGAACAGGTCCAGATTTGCGTGTGGGATACCGGATGTGGGATACCCGCCGCACAATATAAACAACTATTTACGGCCTTTAGCCGTAGCGACGTTAGCCCGGTCATGCGTGCTGGCGGTCTGGGTTTAGGTCTGGCAATCGCCAAAGGTTTAGTCGAACTGCATGGCGGGCGGCTAACCGCCACCTCACGAGAAGGGGAAGGAAGCTGTTTCACCATTACTTTACCGGTAGAGAAAAACGAACTTCACTCGCCCAAGCCGCCGCATGCCGAACTACTGGCTGAATATTCTAACAAGG
>JACQUT010000311.1 GCA_016267585.1 Cyanobacteria bacterium NC_groundwater_1444_Ag_S-0.65um_54_12 | reverse complement strand
TTCTCCACTATGTAGAGAACAATCGTCGAATTGCGGCAGACGACCTGGTGCTCATCGATGCCGGTTGCGAGTTTGAGTGCTACGCCTCCGATATTACCCGCACTTTTCCGGCCAACGGGGTTTTTAACGAACGACAGCGTGCCCTCTATCAGATCGTGCTAGCGGCCCAGCTGGCAAGTATCCAGGCCATACGCCCCGGGATGACCATTGCGGAAATCCATCAGCTAGCAGTCAATTCGCTGACGACTGGCCTGGTAGAAAGCGGTTTGCTGGCAGGTCCAGTAGAACAGGCCATTGCTGCTGAAACCTATAAACGGTTCTATATGCACAAGACTAGCCACTGGCTCGGTTTGGATGTGCATGATGTCGGCCGTTACAAGGTTGGCGATAACTGGCGCACCTTGGAACCTGGAATGGTGCTTACGGTCGAACCGGGCTTGTACATCGCGGCAGGGACTGCCGGAGTGGATCCGGCATGGTGGGACCTGGGTGTCCGCATCGAGGATGACGTGCTGGTCACGGCCACTGGTCACGAAGTTCTATCGAGCGGAGTTCCCAAAACTATCGCCGAGATCGAGGCTCTGATGCGCTCGCCTTGCCTGGTCGATCAGCTTTGACGGGTATGAAAAGCTGGAACCCGGCTTTTTTCAGAGTCAAGGGTAGTGCAGCATGACCGAGCAGATGGTGTTAGCCATAGATCAAGGGACAACCGGCACAACCGTTCTGATTTTCGATGCTGCTGGCCAGGTACGTGGCCGCGGTTACCGGGAGATCACCCAGTACTACCCGCAACCTGGCTGGGTAGAACACGATGCTATCGAGATCTGGCACCGTACCCAAGAAGCGATCGCCACGACGCTGGCAATGGCTGGCATTACCAGCAATGCGCTAGTAGCCATCGGCATAACTAATCAGCGCGAGACGACGGTCATCTGGGAACGTTCCACCGGCAGACCCATCGCACCCGCCATAGTGTGGCAATGCCGAAGAACTGCTCCCGCATGCGATCGGCTGCGCGCAGACGGCCACGCTGAACTGATTAGACGAAAAACCGGGCTGGTACTCGATGCTTACTTCTCGGCCACGAAAATTGCCTGGCTGCTCGATCACGTGCCGGATGCCAGAAAGCGCGCCGAAGCGGGGGATTTGGCGTTCGGAACTATAGATAGCTGGCTAGTATGGAACTTGACGGGCGGTGAAGTTCACGTGACGGATCCGGCTAATGCCAGCCGGACTCTGCTATTCGATCTGCGACACCTGACCTGGGATCAGGAACTGTGCGCGCTATTCGGCGTGCCTTTCGCTTTGTTACCGACAATATGGACTAACTCCGGCGTAGCAGGCCGCACGGTGGCAACCGGACCGTTGGCTGCTGGTATTCCGATTGCCGGGATGGCTGGCGACCAGCAAGCCGCGCTTTTCGGTCAAGGCTGCTTTGCCCCAGGAGCTGCCAAGAATACCTACGGCACGGGCTGTTTTCTACTGGTAAATACTGGAAACGTACCCATTTATTCCCAGCATGGCCTCCTTGCCACCGTGGCCTGGCAAATTGCCGACCAGACCGTTTATGCTCTGGAAGGAAGCGTCTTTGTGGGCGGTGCCGTCATACAATGGCTGCGGGATGATCTGGGTCTGATTGCCGAGGCCGCTGAATCCGAAGCATTGGCGCTTGGCGTGCCAGATAACGGTGGGATCTACCTGGTACCGGCCTTCGTCGGCCTGGGTGCGCCATACTGGGATCCCTACGCACGCGGAGCCATCTTCGGTCTCACGCGCGGCACCACGCGAGCTCAGCTGGCGCGTGCGGCGCTAGAAGCGATCGCCTATCAGACCACCGATCTGATCGGCGGAGTCATTGCTGATACCGGTGAGCCTTTGCGCTTCATCAAGGCCGACGGCGGCGCGGCGGTCAACGATTTCCTCATGCAGTTCCAGGCCGATGTGCTGAACTTGCCGATTCACCGCGGAGCGCAGGTAGAAAGCACGGCACGGGGAGCTGCTTATCTGGCTGGCCTGGGGGCGGGAGTATGGCCTGATCTGGCATCATTGCCGCTTCCCGGCGCCGAACGAGTATTCAGCGCCACCATGTCGGAAAGCGAACGCCAAGCATTGCTGGCCGGCTGGCACAAAGCGGTGGAACGTTCGCGTCACTGGATCGCTTAGACCCATTTGCAGCGGTGGAACGTTCGTGTCACTGGATCGATCAGCGCCAGAGCACGTGGCGCAGAGCCGATCCGCTGTCTGCCTCCCGATCGATCCAAGAGAGTAGATGCACACCAGCGCCCCAGACCAATCGCGGGCTGGTTTGCTGGCCTGCCAAAGAAAATCGGGGGTGCCCCGGCGAAAAAGTAAAAAGCAGCTCGTTGACCGAGCGTGGTGAGCCGGTGAAAGTGCGCGGCGAGTCCGGTTCTTCTACAGCGCGCAGGCCATTGGGTTGCAAGCGAGCACCCACGATATCCTGCTCACCGTCGTCTCTTTGGAATTCCCAGGCCAGCAGGTAATCCCGGCCATTCCAGACCGCTTGCGGTAATAAACGCTGGCCCTGGCCGCAAGGAATCCCCAGCTCGCCGGGACAACGGCGCCGGCCCTGATCGCTGCGCGAATCATCGACTAACTGGATCGGCCATTCCATTGCAAGGTCCGTTCGGGCAATCGTCCTCATGAAAATCTCGGATCTCGGTCCGTCAGCGTCAGAGAATTTACTTTCATAAAAAACCGCAAATTCCTGCCTGGACGGGTTAAAAAGCAATGTCGGATTCGCCAGACTACGTGCCATGGCAGCAAGTTCGATGTTATCGAACTTGCTGCTGCCCGGGCCAGCGGCGACCCAGCCAGCTCGCTGATCGCGGCAGAGCCGATAGCTATCAGTCGCGACTGCCTGTAGTACCAGCTGTGAATCTCCAGCTTGCGCTTCGGACCATGCCACCAGGTAACGACTACCGTCTGTCGCAACGGTCGGTGGGCCTACTTGCTGCAAAGCCGAGAGTTGCTCGGGGCCATTGGAACGTTGCAAGGGGTTGGGCTGACCTAGTAGCGTGCCGTTGGCTGCGATAGCCTGGGCATAAATACGGGGTCGGGGAGTCGTCTTGTCAATCAAAGCAGCACGGTTATCGATCCATACTGCCAAAAGCGTGCCATCATCCGATCTGGCTAGCGCCGGGTAAGCTGGCACCACCGGGGAGCTGGATAAAACTATCGATCCTTGCAAGCCGGTTGGCGACAAGTAACCCAGCTTGATGACAGAGCCGCTAGCAGAAACCGCTTCCCAGAGCAGCCAAATGCCACCGTTATCCGAAACCATTCCGCCCAGCGCTATACCCGGACTGCTGGTAACGATAAGCGAACCTGCCTGCCGCAAGGCAGTGGCAACCGCTGGATCATCCGGCAAGAGGGGGGCTGCCACCAGCTCCATGGCTCCCGCTTCCCCGCGCGTCCACAGGGCCCAGAAACGTGTGCCATCCCAGGTCATGCGGGAATCAGCGATCGTGCCGTCAGCGACAGTTCCCGGATCGCCTCCCGGTCCCAGCACGCTGAAGTTGCGGCTCCACAGGTCATTTTTTTCTCCGGTGCCATTAAAAGTGGCTACCAGACCGTAGCTCTCGGTTGCGCCCAAGCGTAATTGTAAGGGACCGGTTCGAGCACCCTCCGGCACCAGCACTGATATCTCAGACTCGCCGCTCTCGCTAGCGGTCCAGCTAAGGGTGTTGGCTGCTTCCTTACCTCCGAAATATACTGCCCCCAACCCTTGTTCAGGCCCGAAATTCCATCCCTTGATATTGATAACCGTTGCCAGTGGATAACCGCGGTCGGGAACGACACTCTCGATCCGTGGTGACAGAAGATTGGCATCATCGGCGGTAGTGCCGGTTGCTAAAAATAGCTCCACCGGCACCGCGACACGAGTGTTTCTGCGCAAGGGCAAGGTAATCCACGGGCTTTGCGCCACTACCCGTTCCGCTGCCCTGGCAGTCACTCGCAATGCTATTTCTGCTATTGCTGGCAATTGGAAGGTGATTTCCTGGTCAAGTTTACCGTGGCTGGGACGAACGAGATCAGCTAATTGCGGTAGCTGGCTTCCCGGCGTGCCACCTTTGAGTTGAAAAGCCAGGCGCTCGGTAGTAGCCGGCAGCGAGGCGACACGTCGCGCTGGCCAGCGAATCCGCAACACGACGGTAGCACCACTCTCTGGTGCGGCGGCTGCTAAAACTTGTGCCGCCGCGCTTGGTAAATCCGTGATAAGAGCGCTGCTTGAAGCGTTCAGCTTTCCCGGCGATTCATTAACTGGCGATCCTTTTGGCACTGGCGCCTGCCACGGCAAGCAACTGGCCAACCACGCCAGTGCGCCGAAGCTAGTGAGCAAAAACGTCAAATATGTTCGTAAACTACCGGTCTTGGTGCTTCTTCCCAGAGCAGTAGCTGTCATGGCGTGTATCCTAGGCCCAGTATCCGGACATCGGCAAACGCTCCGGGATCTTTGACCTGGATGATCGTTTGCGTGCTGATAGCCGGAGAAGCCCGTATTTTGGCGGTGACGACCACTTCACCCGGACTGCTGGCAGCTTTCACCATGCCATCGTTCGTTACGGTCGCTCGAGTAGTATCAGAGACCGGCC
>JACQUT010000305.1 GCA_016267585.1 Cyanobacteria bacterium NC_groundwater_1444_Ag_S-0.65um_54_12 | reverse complement strand
CAGGCCGAGGCCCTGGCCAAGAAGATTGCCAGCAAGGGACGAATAGCCATTGCTGCCATCATGGATAGCCTGCGGGAAGGCCGTGATGTGAGCTTGCCAGAAGCGCTGCGCAGCGAGGCCAGGAACTTCGGGCGCACGGTGCAAACCGAAGATAAGCGGATCGGCGTGTCGGCCTTCATTCAAAAACGACCACCGATTTTCGTAGATCGCTAATATTACCAATTGATTGAGAGGAGGAACCGTGGAGTACCTAGGCCTCAAAGATCCGGCAGCCAATGACGTCTGGTTTGGCGAAGATCAACGCATGCTGCGGGAAATGCTCCGGGAATTTTGCAATCGTGAACTCCGGCCTTTGGCTGCTAAACATGACCGCGAGCAAATTATAGAGGAGACGACTATCCAAAAATGCGCCGAACAAGGCCTTCTGGGCATGGCGATTCCCGAAGAGTATGGTGGGGCCGGCGCCGGTGAAATGGGCCTCTGCATTTTGGCCGAGGAACTGGGGCGGGTGGATAGCTCGCTGGGAACTCTGGTGGGGGCGCATTCTTGCATCGGCACCTACGGGATCTTGCTCGATGGCACCGCCGAGCTCAAACAAAAGTATTTGCCACCGGTGGCTGCCGGCGAGCTGATTGCCGCTTTCGCTCTCACCGAGGCGGGCGCCGGATCGGACGCCGCTGCTATCAAGACTTCGGCAGTACGTGATGGCGACGATTGGCTATTGAATGGCGAAAAAATCTGGATCACGAACGGCGATCGTGCCGATCTGTTCACGGTTTTTGTCGTGACGGACAAAGCGTTGGGTGCTCATGGCGGCGTCACTGCAATGCTGGTGGAACGCGCCTTCGGCGGTGTCGAGTCTGGACCGCGTGAACACAAGATGGGGATTCGCGGATCCGGCACCACGACCGTTACCTTCAGGAATACCCGGGTTCCCAGATCGCATGTCCTGGGAGATGTCGGAGCGGGCTTTCGCACCGCAATGAAGATTCTCGACCACGGGCGGCTCTCCCTGGGGGCCGGCTGTCTGGGCAGTGCCAAGGAGGCTTTCGATCTGTCACTGAACTATGCCATGCAGCGGGTGCAATTTGGCAAGCCAATCATCGAGCAGCAAGCCATCCAGTTCTATCTGGCTGACATGGCCACCCGGATCTATGCCATGGAAAACATGGTGTATCATGCCGCCTGGCTTGCCGATCGCGGCGAATCGGTGACAATGGCTGGCTCGATGGTCAAACTTTACTGTTCGGAACAGGCCACGAAAATTGCCAATCGTGCCGTGCAAATCCACGGTGGGATGGGATATTCGGCTGAATACCCGGTGGAACGTATTTTCCGCGATGCCAGGATTTGCGAGATCTTCGAAGGCACTAACGAAATCCAACGCCTGGTCATAGCGCGTAGCTTGATGAAGACGGCGAAAAAAGAACTTGCCAAGGTTTAGCTGAAACATCGGGGGGCAGATCAGCAACAAATGTCGGGAGGCTCCCTGCGTGAGATAAAGGATAGAGCTAAATGGATTTTATAGTTTGCTGGAAGCAAGTTCCCGAAACGGCCGCTGTCAAGCTGAATAGTGGCACCGGAGTCCTCATGCGTGCCCAATACCAGGGTATCGCCAATCCGGAAGATCGCCACGCCCTGGAAATGGCAATACAGTTAAAGGCGCGCCATGGCGGCACCATCCGGGTATTGACCATGGCACCGGAAAATGGCGGCGAGATCTTGCGCCAAGCTCTGGCCATGGGCGCTGATGAGGCATATCACATAACTGATCCCCAGCTGCGTGGCTCCGATGCCACCGTCACGGCGCGGGTCTTGGCCAAGGCAATCCGCAAACTAGGCGAAAGCCCTGACCGTCTCGTCATGCTGGGGCGACGCAGTAGCGATGGTGCTACTGGAATGGTCGGCCCGGCACTTTCGCTGCTGCTAGATCTGCCACTGTTGACGGCATTGGGCCAGGTAGTTATTGACCAAGAACGCGTCAGCGCCGAGCAATGGCTAGCAGGAAAGCTACGTCAACTAGCAGCAATGCTGCCAGCGTTGCTGACCATTACCCGCCAAGCTAACACCCCGCGCTTGCCGAACGCCATGCAGGTCATGAAAGCGGCGCGTAAGCCACTGGTAGTTTGGTCAATCGCCGATCTTGGCCTGACACCAGCTAACGTTGGGCATGACGGTTCGCCGACGCGAGTGGTGCGCGTTTTTTATCCAGAAAAACGGCCCAAAGCAGAGATATTTACCGGCGATCCGGAACAAGTGGTCGCCGCGCTCAATACTCGACTCGGGAGGTTTCTACATGGCTGAAAATCCCTGGGATTATTACTTGAGCGAGCAGGAAGCCGCTCTGGCAAATGTAGCAGGAACCTTGAATACCACCGGAGGTTATCGCAACATCTGGGTTTTTGCCGAGACGACCGACGGGTTTTTGCATGACGGCGTGCGCGAGATTCTGGGTAAGGCCCGGGAGCTGGGCGATATGCTTGGTACACGGGTGCAAGCAGCACTCTTGGGTCACAACGTGAGACAACTTGCTGAAGATCTCTTTAGCTACGGCTGCGATACGGTACTGGTAGCAGAGCACCCGCTGCTGGCTAACTACCTGGCCGAACCTTACACCAACGCTCTCTGCCAGCTGGTGGAACGTTACAAGCCGGAAATCCTGTTCTTTTCTGGAACACACCAAGGCGAGGAGCTGGCTCCACGGTTAGCAATACAGCTAGGTTGCGGCGTAGTGGCAGATGTGGTCAGTCTGGATTTAGATGACGCCGAGCGCCTGGCACGTTTTACCCGTTCGACCTTTGGCGATCGCGTCTTGTCTACCAGCATCATTCCTCAGCTACGGCCGCAAATTGCGTGTTTGCGAATTGGCGCGTTTCGTGCTGCCGGCTTCGACCGGCAGCGGCGCGGCGAGATCGCGGAAGTTCCACTCGAATTAGCTAACGACTGCGCACCCGTAAAAATCCTGAAAGAAGAACCCCTTACGGCGATCCCGCTGGAAGAGACCAAGGTGATCGTCGCGGGTGGCAAAGGAATGGGCGGTGCACCAGGGTTCGCTAAACTCGAAGAACTGGCCAAACTATTGAAGGGGCAGGTGGCGGCAACGCGCAGCGCTGTCGCTGCCGGCTGGGCCACTGGCGATCGTCAGGTGGGAATGCAGGGCAGGAAAGTCAGTCCAGAACTGTACGTGGCAGTAGGGATAGCTGGTTCGCTGGAACATCAGGGCGGAATGAATACGGCTCGTACCGTGGTCGCCATCAACCGTGACCCTGACGCTGCCATCTGGCAAATTGCCAGCTATGGGGTAGTGGGTGATTGGCAAGAAATTTTGCCGGCTTGGATAGCGCGGCTCTCCGGGCTACTGATCAGCAAGCGTTAACAACCGGCGTCTCCTCTTTTGCTGCCTCTGGGATGCCTCTCGCACCCCCCCCCTCGCAGGCTCGGTGGGGACCCCGCGGCGCGGTCGCTTCGCTGCGCAACCGGCGTCTCCT
>JACQUT010000304.1 GCA_016267585.1 Cyanobacteria bacterium NC_groundwater_1444_Ag_S-0.65um_54_12 | reverse complement strand
GGATAAGGGAGATCATCTGGCAAGATCTGAGCTTCTTGCGCCACCTGGGAAAGTAGTTCGCGATCCGTCAGAAAGGTAGCCGTATCGTAGGTAAGATGAACCGCTCGCCCGGGGCGCACTAGCCAATATATCAGCTCTATGGCTTCGGGGGGAATCGGCTGCCCCTGGTTCAAGAGCGAGCCGCCAGCCTCTGCCAGTGCGTAACGGTATAGCCGAGTCTGCCAGCTCGCCGCGAGTTCGTCAGCTGAGCGGTTTCCGATTTTCCAATCCAGGATGATCCAGCTATTGCCTTGGCGCCGGAGTTCGTCAAAACGCACCACGAAAGGGATCCCTTTCAGCACGAAATGCAGCGCCTGCTCTGCCGTACCATTGCCGCTGGCATAGGGAGAGGCCAGGAAACAGCGCCATAATTCAGCCAGCTCGCCAGTCAATTCGCCCAGCAAAATACCCAGGCGCTGACGTAATACCAGCCGGTGGAAAGCCGCGCCTAACGCTTGCTGGTTAGTTGCTGACAACTTTTCGGCCACCGGCCAGCGCCAACCTGACTGGTACTGTAATGCAAAGCGCCGGGCACACTGATCGCGCAGCTGCAATGCACTGGCCGAGAGGCGAGATCTCAATTTCGGCATGAATAGGCTAGCTCCTGGATATGGGCTGGCGCTACCGGACCTCTGCCCGGGTAATGGCAAGATAGCGCCAGGTGGCGCTTGGCTCGGGTGATGCCCACATAGAGCAGGCGGAGGCGCTCCTGTATGATTTCACGCTGCTGGGCCAGCAGCGCTGATTTATGATCGCCATCTTGACCCAGCAGCAAGCGCCGAGCCAGCAAATAATTGACAGACGGGCGCTTCACCTCATGCAGTTCCCAGGGGAAATACGATTCGCGCAGGTAGTAGTAACCGATGCCCGGGAGCCAAACTGCATCGTACTCTGCCCCTTTGGCCCCGTGAATAGTGGTTATCACTACTTGCCCCGGGCGCGGGGAACGCACTTCGCCGGCAGCTTTGCCAAAATGGTATACCCGGTCGGTAGCCAGCAGTTCTTTGATTGTTCGGCGTATTTCGACCAGCGACCAGGTCGAACTGGACCGGGCGGTCGCCGCGCTTGGCCGTATGTACCAAAGCCTTTTGCGAGTGCAGACAGCTAATCTTTCCACCAGCGATAGCGTATCAGGCGTTTGACCCAGTAACTCGGAAAGGCAAGCCAGTAGCAGATCTTCCAGTGGCAATTTTCGCATCGGCAAGAGGTGCTCGATGCTTTCTGCTACTTTTACCAGCCAGGCATAGTCTGCTTCCGAGACGGTCGGCGGTCTACAAGGTCTGAGCTGGTAAGCCGGGGCGAGAAGTTCATGACTATTCCAGTCCTGCAGAGCCGCTTCGAGCGTCTGGCTCGGTAGCTCGCGTCGTCCCTTGGCGACAGCCAGTGCGTTGGCCAACGGTAGCAAAGCTACCGCTGCTTTGTCTGGATGTTCCAGGAAAGCCAGGGTTTTTTCCAGCAGAGTCAACACCGGTACCATGGGCAAGCTCGCATCTTCCGGCGTAAAGAGCTCCAGCCCCAGACACTGGGCCAGCGGACGAAAACTTTTCTGGCGATCGCCATTGATCTGGTGGTTGCTGAAGCAGAGAATAGCGCAAACATCGCGTGGTTGCTGCTGTAGATGACGCCGCACCGCCAGGAGTACCCCTTCGGTCTCTTCCTGCTTGGTGGAATAATGCTCGGTCCAGCTTATCGCACAACTGGCAGGATCGGGATTACGCGGTCCTGCGGTCGCAGCGGCAATGCGCAAACCGTTGAAAGTGTTCCTGATCTCGCAATCTTGGTGTTGCTCGGCCAGTTCGACCAAGCGGTTCGCCAGATCGATGACGATCTGGCCATTCCGAGAGGTTTCGTTCATCGGAATGACGGGGTTGGCCAGGCAGAAAGCTCGAAAGAAACGAGCATCGTTAGCGGTAAAACTTCCCATGATCGCCTGATTGGCGTCGCCCACTCTGACCCAGTTGCCAGCAGAACCGGCCAATAGCTCTAGCAAACGCTGTTGGGTCGGTGTGGAATCTTGAGCTTCGTCTTCGAGGATATAACGAATTTGTTGCCGATAATACGCCAGTAGCGCCGGTTGTTCTTCTAGTAAGCTCAATGCTCCGTAGAGCAAATCAGCAAAATCCATGGTGCGATTGGTGCGCTGCTGTTCGGCATAATGCGCAGCCAGAAATCCCAGTTCCGGGAAATCCGGCAAGCGTTCCGCGATGGTGTCGAGCGCAATGCCGGCATGCTTGGCACAAGACAAGATACCGAGTGCATCGCGGAGTATTTCGCGCTCGAATTCCGCAACATCTCGATCTTCTAACCGTTGGTACAATTGCGCACGGCGCGCCGGATCGGATTTGTAAGCTGCCAGAGCGGCGTGCAAGACTGCCAGTTGTTCTGGCTCGCTGACGATGACTGATTCGTATCGTTCGGTTTCCGCAACTTCCGGTAGTTCGTTATCAATAGCGTAGCGTGAACCTTCCTGGCGCAAGATCCCTTGGCAGAAAGCATGTATGGTCGAGATCCGCAGACCGCGTGCCGAATGGCCACGCTGCCCCAGAACTGCCTGCAGGCGGGTACGGAAGTGGTGGGCGGCCGAGCGCATGTAAGTGAGAATCAGAAGCTGTTCCGGCGGTATACCCTCAACGAGGATGAGGTGGGCGGCGAGCTGCGTCAGGATAAAGGTCTTGCCAGATCCGGGGCTAGCGGCGACCGCCAAACGACCCGAGCGATAGGCCAGAATCTGCTCCTGGCTGGGACGCAGCTCTAGCGGTCGTGGAACTCCGATGCTTTTCATGCCGCCGTGCCGGCACGCAGTACCCCGTGACGGGCCAAGGCCTCGGCCAACGGTCCCCATTGTTCTTGGCCCAAGGCATCGAACTGGGAGCCATAGACGAGGATTTGCCGGCGGGCACGCGCGCAGCAAGCGTAGAGCACACGACCCAGCTTGGCAGCCATATCGAGCTGGTCGGTTCGGGAGTCGTAAGGTTTGCCATCCCACGCATGAGACAGTACGCGAGCATTGGTAAGCTCACGGGCATCTGATTTCAACCAGCTCGGCGCAGTGACATCGAGCCAGAACTGCAGCGTGACCACCTCGCCACGTTGCGCGAACTGACTGGCAGAGGCTAGTAGCACTGCTTCGCTGTGCGCCTCGCGCTGGAAGAAAGGGCGTTCCGCTATGGTGCCCGAAACCATGAAATCCACAAAGCGGTTAGCTAGCTCGGCCAGGCTGGTAGTTGCACTCGACGGTTGGCAGTCAGCGCATTCCAGGCGTCGGATGATCGCCACGAAACGCTCGGCAGCATCTACCAGTTGACGGGTTTTACTGATTTCGCGCAGGCCAACTTCAGCGGCAGCGGCAGCGCCTCGCAACTCCAAGAGCGGGACCAACAGCCGCACCAAAGCTAGCTGAAAAATCCCCGGTAAATCGAAACTGCCAGACCGTATCTCTTGCAGCCAGCTGACGAGCCGCTGGCAAGCAAGGCTCTGGACAGCGGTAATAACCGTTAACCACTGTTCACTGTCGCTTACCTCGCCACCAGTTACCGCACAGAGGCGATCCGCCAAGTAACTGGCCTCCAGCGGTGCTATTCCGCAAATCAGCTCCAGCACTTCGAGCCACTCATGGCGTTCGGTGCCGATCCATTCCGGCACCGGTAAAGCTAGCTTGACCAAGGTTAGCAGGGCTCGCACTACCGGGAAGTCCACCAGTCGATGGCTGCCGGCAAAGACATAGAGAGCGAATCCCTCGCGATTCAGCCGCTCGCGCCACCACCAGATCAAGAGGGGATTCAATGCGGGGGCTATCAGCGCGACTTCGGTCGGTTTACGTTCTTCAAGAACTGCAAGCAAATCGCGCGAGGCTTGTTCCAGCATGGCCAAAAAACTGCTGGCTTCCCGATAGATCAGGTTATCATCGGTTATCTGCCGCGTGACCACCTGGCCGGACAGGGTAGCTTCCAAAGCCTGACCCAGCGCTGCTAGCGTGACGTCGCCCGAGTTTATCGGGATATGCGGGAAGGTTGCGCACCATGCACGAACGCCCGCCGGGTCCGCACCAAGATAGGCACGCAGCCCACCATCCTGTCGCGAACCGAGCCAGCAGAATTCAGCCATGCCAACAAGCGTCTGGACCACACTGAGTTGCAGGGGCGTTGCCTCATCCATGGCCTCCATCAGGAAGGCTCTGGTGGTCCGTCGTAGGTGTTCCTGATAGGGTGCTAGCGGGAGCAAATAGTTGGCGTACACCCACCAGGCCAGTGCCTGATCTAGCATACGATAGCGCAACATGCCGGTGCGGTAGGCAGCCAGGCAAGGCTGTACATGTTGC
>JACQUT010000303.1 GCA_016267585.1 Cyanobacteria bacterium NC_groundwater_1444_Ag_S-0.65um_54_12 | reverse complement strand
GATCGGGGATCTGTGATAAGATGGCAATTCTTGGCTATCTTGACAGTGACTTGGCTAGTACGCCTTGCTTGATGAGCTGAGTAAAAGCCGGGCTATTTCGTAGGAGGTTCACCCCGTTGGCAAAGCGGATAAAATCAGCTATCAAGCGTGCACAGATTGCGGAACGTAATCGGCAACGCAATGTCGCTGTGCGATCAGAAGTCAAGACGCGTATCAAGCGCACTCATGAAGCTGCCGTGTCGGGGGAAGATCCTGACAAGGTCGTCGAGCTGCTGCGCAAAGCTATCAGTACTATCGATCGCGCTGCGCGCAAGGGCGTGCTTCATCGCAATGCTGCTGCCCGGCGTAAGTCTCGGCTGGCCAAGGCACTGTTAGCCAAAGGCGTCAGCTGTCACGGTACGGATAAAAGTTCGGAAATCGTCTAGCCGGTGTTCCAGAACGGAGCGCAGTATGGCCAGGTCAAGGCGTTGGTAATCATGTACTGCCACGTTTCGAAAACCTACCATGGCCTGCATGCGAGAGCTGAGATCCGGAGAGGAGCAGGCTAGCCTGCTCCAGGAGGACAAAAGCTTCGCGACTGTCTTGCGGCAGTCTTTGGCCGGCGAACTCGCACCAGGGTGCACCGGGCAGCGTCGATGGCTGCTTCGCAGGCGCTATCCGGGCGCTCAGCTGCAGTCTGCCAGCTACCGAACCGCTGCCAAAATTCTCGGCAACCAGGCCCGAAGCTGGCTTATCAGCCGGGCCTCGATCTCCTCATTGTTGGCTCACAAGACAGATCTTATAAACGACTAAAGCATTGCAACTAGTTCTTTGACGAGCTTGCGGAAAGTGGCAGCCGAACGGTAAACGGTATCCAGCACATCTTGTTCGGTCGCATGATGAACGGCGTCGGGCAAGGCCATGTCGCTAACCAGCGCCAAGCCCAGTACCTTGAGTCCGGCATGAACCGCCACTATCACTTCCGGTACGGTAGACATGCCGATAGCATCGGCGCCGACGATTTGCAGGTAGCGCAATTCGGCTCGCGTGAAAAAAGCCGGGCCAGTGATGCCAGCGTACACGCCCTGCCGTAGCGAGATGCCTTGGCTGGTAGCTACCTGCAACGCGGTTTCTCTCAGTTCAGGCCGATAGGCATCGAACATCACGGGGAAGCGTGGACCCAGCTCCGGATCGTTAGGACCGATTAGCGGGTTAGAACCAGTCAAGTTCAGGTGGTCGGTAATCAGTAACAGATCACCGGCCTGAAAATTTTTGTTCAACCCACCGCAAGCGCATGTCACCAGCAGGATCTCGCAACCCAGCTGCCGCATGACCCTGATGGGATAAGTTACCTGCCGCTGTGTGTAACCTTCGTAAGTATGAAAGCGCCCTTGCATCATGGCCACTTCCTGGCCGGCGAAATTGCCGAAGACCAGGTTACCTGCATGGCCGGGTGCCGTAGCTACCGGAAAATGCGGTATTTCACCGTAGGGAATAGCGAAGGCATCGTCGACATCATGGGCCAATTCGCCCAGACCTGAACCGAGGATGATCCCGATGTTGGGGCGAGCGGTAATGTTGCGTTTGATGAATGAAACGGTTTCTGCGAGACACCGGCGATCGAGCAGGATAGCGTCCGGCAGCGTTGCGATCTCCATAGGAACTCCTCTACAGTGCTGTTAGCAAACGGGCTAATAATAGCGATCGCGTGTCAGAATAGTCAATCGCTGTCGGAACGCCGGGCGGCCAAGAATGGCAAAAAAGCGGTAGCGTGGGTATGCTAGAGGTGGGAGGCCCTTGGTAATGGCTAAGCCTAAGTTCGATACCTTTCACACGGGGCGGCCAGGATTGCGCAAGATACTGGGCGATCTGGAAGCAGCTATCATGGAAGCGGTATGGCGTCGCGGGCCAGGGGCCCGGATAACAGTACGTGATATCGTCGATGATCTCAAAGCGACTCGTGGTTCAGCTTATACGACCGTCATGACTGTCATGGGTATTTTGACCCAAAAGGAATTGTTACGAGTAGAAAAAGGGGGCGGAGCCCACAGTTATCAGGCGGCAGTTTCACGTGCGGAGTTCGCTGACCTCGTAGTTGGCAAGATTGTCCGAGAATTACTGGCAGATTTTACCGGACCCGCCTTGGCACATTTTGCGCAAGCTA
This sequence comes from Cyanobacteria bacterium NC_groundwater_1444_Ag_S-0.65um_54_12, assembly GCA_016267585.1. Lineage (GTDB taxonomy): Bacteria > Cyanobacteriota > Sericytochromatia > S15B-MN24 > VGJW01 > JACQUT01. Next base: position 2,061 of record JACQUT010000303.1, on the reverse strand, counting down.
TTGCAAATGGGTCCAGTCCGGTTGGCGTGGCAAAATGGTTGGAGCGAATTCAAGCACAGCGTAAGGCAGAAAGCTGATGTTCGGGAGCACTATCCTGATTTTGGTTTTGCTTTGTTATCTGCTAACCAAGCAAGGTCTAAGACTGGCTGAACATTCTAAAATGGTCGGTGAATGGCGTTGGTACTGGATCGTATTGTTGATGACTCCAACGGTCTCGATCGGTTTGCTTTTAATCGGGGCGTTGCTGATGTTGGTGACCAATTGTCCCGGATTCACGACCGCGGATAAGTTCCTGATCATCGGAAGCAGCGCCGGTTTCTCAACCTGCTTGTTAGTGGCTGGTCTGGCGCAATATCGACGGTCCAAGCAAATCCGCGGGATGCTAGTAACATTTTCCCGCACGGTAGAAGATGCCCGATTGCTAGCAAGGTTGGCAGCGTACTCTCACAAGTTAGGAGTCGCTGCTCCGCAACTGCGCGTTATTTCTTATCCCCATGCTCTTGCTTGTACCTATCGGGGACAGCACCCTGCCATTGTGCTATCCGACTGGTTGATTGCCGAGCTCGATGAGCAGGAAATGGAAGGGGTACTAGTTCACGAGCTGGCTCATCTGAAGCGTCGAGACCACTTGATAGGTTTTCTGGTGGCCTGCTTGCGTGATGGATTCTTTTCTCCCTTTCCTGCGCTGCGGCACCGAGCTTGGTACCATTTCTGTCGCGACCGCGAAGTCGCCTGCGATGCACTATCAGTAACTTATACTGGCCGACCGGGCGCGCTTGCCAGTGCGCTCTACAAGGTAGGGGCAAGCAGTGAGCGACTTCCTGAACGTTCCGTCATGATTGGTTTTGATGCGCCAGAAGACGAGTTGAGCTACCGTCTGGCAGCACTCCTGGAAAAGCAACCAGGACCTTTCTTTCCTTATTTATCAGGTAAAATCGCTTTGGCGGCCATGGGAACCATGGCCGTCGCGCTATTCTTGTCACCCCTCTGGTATGTTCCGCTTTGTACCAGTTTATTGTGTCGTCTTCCGTAAAAGCGGGGAGACGGGGATTCGAACCCCGGAGGCAATTCAACACCGCCTACGGTCTTTCCAGGACCGCCTGATCAACCACTCCAGCATCTCCCCAGCTGGAAACGAGTTTGCACTGCCGCTTGGGCACCTGAAAAAGATTTTGGCTCAATCAGCCGGGACTGTCAAGAAACGCTGGAGCGAGCAGACTCTATACTTCCTTTTTCAAGCGTTCGAAGAGCTGAGCGATTTTGCGGAGCCAATATTCGGCATTACCTGCCGACCAGATCTTGGCACGCTCCTCGTCGCCCTCGAAGCGCTCCAGGGTTCTCTCCCAGCGATCCGGCTGCAGCGTGGGGAGATTGTCAGCGAATCGTATGGCTGAATCCCGGATCCGCGTTCCTTCGATTTTTGCTGCCCATTCCGGTTTGACGTAGGTTTCGGTGGCACTTGAAACAGCACTCATCGCACTCTCCTCGCTCGGCTGCCCCCATTGTCGAATCGCAGCACTTTACCTATCCGCTGCGATCGGTGGAGACTTCCTTTAATACAGTTAGTTTTAATGGAGGTTTGATGAGCCGTTGATTTCACCAGTCAGCGGTGATAGCGCGACGAGCATTTACCCGGCCATGTCCATAAAACGGATCGAAGCCCGGAGGTCCCAGGTCATCGGCAGTCTCTGCCAGGCGCCATTTTACCCGATCGGCCCAGGAAGCCGTATCTTGTTCGGCGTCGCCTGAGCCGTATTTGGCGTTGATAAGCGCTGCCACGCCCGCTACGAAGGGAGCCGCCGCACTGGTGCCATTGAAGAGGCGGTATGCCTCAGTATAATCTGCGGCATAACTCTTTTTTGTAGTGGACCACAGGAAGTTAGCCGGAGCAGCTACCCAGATTTCCGGCCCATGGCTAGAGTAAGGTGCTAGCAATTCGAAACCCAGGTACTGAAAAGTAACGGAGACGGCAATCGCAGTCGGGCTGGTGGCGGGCGCCTCTACGCGTCCGTCCTGGTCATTATTGCCTGCTGCGACGCAAACGACGATGCCGCGCTGGCG
>JACQUT010000313.1 GCA_016267585.1 Cyanobacteria bacterium NC_groundwater_1444_Ag_S-0.65um_54_12 | reverse complement strand
GCCTATAGTAGTACTGCGTGGTACCAAAGCGGCGGTTCACTACTATCGAGAGCTGGCTGCCGAACTCACCGTTCGCTTGGCTACCGGCATGGAAGCAGTCCCGCAAGAGCGTCATCGCATCTACTGGGATGGCATGCCTATCTGGGGTCAGCTGCGTGCCTTGTCGGAATTGTTCAGAGGCCAGCAAGCTGCCCTGGTAGCGTCTACTTACTGTAATTCCTGGATCTTTGACTTTGGTGCGGGCGATCCGTGGGAAAGCATGGCCAGATCTTACCTCGCAATCTTTATTTGCCGTTCCGAGAGCTATAAAGAGCAATACATCACCCGGAGGTGCCGTGCTTTCGGCGCCAGCGGAGTTATCTTCCATGACTCCAAGACCTGCCCGCACAACACCAACTCGCGTTTCGGCTTGCCCCAGCGTCTGAAGGCCGCTACCGGATTACCGGTCCTGACACTCGAGGGCGATTTGAACGATCCGCGCTGCTTTAGCCTGGAAGAGGCAAGGGTGCGCATCGAAGTCTTCACCGAACAGCTGGAAGAAGTATCGTCACCAGCGGGCAAAGCTTGCTGCTAGAGGTAGTTGTTGAATTTCTTTGCGGGAGTAGATGTCGGCAGTTTGTGGGCCAAAGCCGTCATCGTAGACCAGGCAGGCCTCCCGCAAAGCCGAGCCCTCTTGTCAACTGGACTGGACTTGAGCGGTGCCGGTAATGATGTTCTGGCAGCGGCCTGCGCTGCTGCCGGCTTGACCCGATCTGCTCTGACAGCCATCACGGGTACCGGTTATGGCCGCGCTGACGTGCCAGGAGCCAGTCAGACGCGCAGCGAGATCAGGTGCTTGGCCAAAGGCGCTTTCGCCTTGCTGCCCCAAAAAATGACGGTGGTCGATATCGGCGGGCAAGATAGCAAGCTGGTCTTTCTGGACGAGTTGGGCAACCGCACGGATTACCGCATGAACCGCCGCTGTGCGGCTGGCACTGGCGCTTTTTTAGAGTTGATTTGTCTGCGTTTGGGATTAGGACTCGAACAGTTGAACGAGCTGGCGCAAAGCACGGACCAGAGCGCTCCCCTGAGCTCTTTTTGCTCGGTATTCGCCGCTACCGAATTGCTAGACCTCTTGCGACGAGGTTATAGCTTGCCGGCTCTGGCTCGTGGCGCCTATCGTTCGGTCGCTCAGCGCATTGCCGAGCTCGGGGTGCGCGGGCCACTCCTGGCGCTGAGTGGCGGGGTAGCGGCACATCACCCCATGCTGACCTGGGCCGTGCAAGAAGCAACCGGCCTGACAGTGACGGTATTGCCACAACCACAACATGTGGGGGCTCTGGGGGCTGCCCTGTTAGCCCGCGCGGAAGCTTTGAAAGGATAGGCGTTACAATGAATGGCACTTACCTGAGCTCTCCCATTCCGCTGGGCGAAGTGGAATCCTCCATTGGAACCATGTTACAAGCGCGGGCCCTGGCCTTTGGCGATCGCATCGCCTGCAAAGAGCGGAAAAAATACGGCCAGTACGTCAGCCTCGACTGGCCAGAGCTGATGCAGCGAGTTCGGCGCAGCGGTACCGCGTTGCTGGCACTGGGTGTCGCCAAGGGCGATCGCCTGGCGGTCTACTCCCGCAATACCGAAGAAATGCTCTGCTGGGAACTTGCCGTCATGAGTATCGGGGCTATCTCTGTCCCGATCTTCTCGCGTTATTCCGCCGAACAGGTGAATTACCTGCTAGAACATTCCGCGGCTCGGATGATCCTGGTGCCAGATGACGAACAAGCGCAGAAAGTAAAACAAACCGCTTACTATCAACAGCTCGAGCGGATCTTCATGGTAGAAACGCCAGCAGTGCAACCAGCGGATAGCCGCTACATGGCATTTTCCGAACTATTAGCCAGCGCTGAAACCGCAGCGTTCGCTACCGCGGTGCATGAAGTCCAGCCGACCGACCCTTGTCTCATAATGTATACTTCCGGCACTACGGGGCTGCCCAAAGGCGTGGTATTGACGCATCGCAACCTCCTGTCGCAGCAAAAAGCACTCACGTTACTTTGGCGGATCAAGGCCGGTGACGTTTTTCTTTCTTATTTGCCCTGGCATCATTCCTTTGGTGGACTTTTCGAGCGCTTCACGGCTCTTTGCTCCGGAGCGTTGCTTTGCCTAGACGACAGCTATGGTCGAGATATCGCACGCATGATTCATAACTGGCAGGAGATCAAGCCTACGCACTTCTTCAGCGTGCCCAAGATCTTCAATGCCCTGGTAACCGAAGCACGACTAGATCCCCGGATAGATCGCGTGCTCTTTCATCCGGGCTTGAAGTTCGTCTTCACCGCGGCAGCGCCACTTCCGGCTGATTGTTCGGATTACTTCGCCAACAAAGGCATTCCCGTGCTGGAAGGCTGGGGACTCACGGAAACTTCGCCTTGCGTGACACTGACCGCGCCGGACATGGAACGCTTGTCCTCGATCGTTGGCCGGCCCATCCCCGGAGTAGAGGTACTAGTGGCTGAAAATTCCGAGATCCTGGTACGCGGTCCTAACGTCATGTCAGGGTATTACCAGGATCCCGAGCGCACCGCT
>JACQUT010000312.1 GCA_016267585.1 Cyanobacteria bacterium NC_groundwater_1444_Ag_S-0.65um_54_12 | reverse complement strand
GGTCAGGTCTACTGCAAATGGGTCTAGGCCCAGCGAACGAGACCTAGCTCATGCTTGTTGACCAGATCGGGATGCCAGGGTACGACACGCACTCCGATTCCGTGGTTGCCGCCGGACTCGGGGAAGATACGCCCCTGAAAAAGATAAGTGCCCTCTGCATTAGCTGGCCCGAGTTCCATGGGCACTATCTCATAACTAGCTAAGCTACCGTTATATAGCGGACCATGGCAAATCTCTACTTTGATATTGGAGGGATCTAGCGCTCCGAGATGTAGCCTGGCCAGAAAGTCAATTCCTTGGCCTACCATGACTCTTTGTTCACGCGGTGGCTGGGCTTCGATGCTAATATGATCCCAGATGCGACTCATCATTCCTTTCCAGGCCGAAAACCGCTGAGCTAGTGCAAAATGATTTTCGGAAAACCGCTGTCCATTCCTGATCGCGTTCAGGTAAAGAATCCTGGTGTAATCCTGTAACATGCGCTGTGTACTGAAAGAGGGAGCAATGGTAAAAATCGCATTCTTGAGCCGTTCTATCCAACCATGCGGTATGCCATCTCCCGCGCGATCATAGAAGAGCGGCACAATCTCGTCTTCCATCAGGGCATAAAGCGCTGCAGCATCTGCCTCATCTTGCTCTTCGAGATCGCGGTAATCGCACTCTTCGCCAATCACCCAGCCATTCCTGCCATTATAGGCTTCTGGCCACCAACCATCTGAAATCGAAAAGTTCAAAACACCATTCACTGCGGCCTTCTGACCACTGGTGCCACTGGCCTCTAATGGACGACGCGGATTGTTCAGCCATAGATCGACTCCCTGCACCAGTTGTCGCGCCACGCTGATGTCATAATCCTCGATTATGATGACTCGCCCACGAAAGCCGGCTTCATTCGCTAATGACACTAGATTTCGAATGAATTCCTTACCAGGTGCGTCAGCCGGATGAGCTTTGCCGGCAAAAATGAGCTGAACTGGACGGCTAGCGTCACCCAATAATTTTTGCAGGCGAGCGGCATCGCGGAAGATCAAAGTTGCACGCTTGTAAGTGGCAAAACGCCGAGCGAAACCGATAGTCAAAGCGTCCGGATCCAACAACTCATTTGCCGCACGAACTTTGACCGGTGCCTCGCCATTGCGTACGCGCTGCTGGCGAATGCGTTCTCGCAAGAAGACGATCATGCGCTGCTTGCTCGCACGATGTGCTTCCCAGAGTTCTTGATCCGGAATCGCTTCTACTGGTGACCAGGTGTCCGGATCTGCTATTCGCCGTCGCCAATCGGCTGCCAGGTAACGATCCAAGAGCGTAGTTATTTCTGGCGCTAGCCAAGTTTCGGTATGAATACCATTAGTAATCGCGGTAATCGGCACCTCATCAACTGGAACACCTGGCCATACATTGCGCCAGATTTCCCGGGAAACTTTCCCATGCAACAAACTCACGCCATTGCATTGTTTGGACAGCTTGAGCGCCAGGATCGTCATGCTGAATAGTGGAGAGCTTCCAGTCTGATCGTGGCGGGCCAGTGCCAGGAACTCATCCCGTCCGATTCCTAAATTGGGCCAATATTTCGCGAAAACTCCTTCTATCAGTTCAAAGGAAAAGGCATCATTGCCAGCTGGGACCGGGGTATGAGTGGTGAATATTGAGCTGGCGGAGACCACCTCGCGCGCCTCATCAAAGGATAGGCCGCTATCTTGCACCAGTTCACGAATTCTTTCCAAACCCAGGAAGGCAGAATGGCCTTCGTTGAGATGCCAGGCTGCCGGTTGAATTCCCAGCGCGCGCAACGCTCTGACTCCACCGATACCCAGAATGATTTCTTGGGCGACGCGCATGACATGATCGCCACCGTACAATTTAGCGGAAAAGCCGCGGTCCTCTTGACTATTTTGTGCTATGTCAGTGTCTAGCAAGTAGATCCGGGTACGACCGACTTTTACTTCCCAGACCTTGGCCCAGACCGTGCGTCCCGGAAGATCGACACCCACGCAAACCATCTCTCCATCAGGGTCACGAGCCGGCGCCATTGGCAGCTCCGCGAAATGCAGACGCTCATAGATAGCTTCTTGCGTTCCCTCCGGCGTGATGCGCTGATGGAAGTATCCCTGATTGTAGAGCAACCCTACGCCCACCAAGGGAATTCCCAGATCGCTCGCCGCCTTGCAATGATCTCCCGAGAGGATGCCCAGGCCGCCCGAGTAGATAGGAAGAGCCTCATGTAGCCCGAATTCTGCGGAAAAGTAGGCAATAGTTTGATCTTCATGTTCGGGAAATTGTTGTTCGAACCAACTAGTGGACGGTTGCATGTAAGCGTCGAAACGCTCTAACACTCTGGACATGCGTGCCAGGTATGCTGGATTGGCAGACGCCGCATCCAAAGCGAGCTGATTAGCCGCACAGAGCAACTTGACAGGGTTATGAAAGACTCGTTCCCATACTTCCGGATCTAGCTCGACAAAAAGCGCCTGTGCATCGGGATTCCAGCTCCACCAGAGGTTGTGAG
>JACQUT010000301.1 GCA_016267585.1 Cyanobacteria bacterium NC_groundwater_1444_Ag_S-0.65um_54_12 | reverse complement strand
GGCTGAATCCCAGGTATACGTCAGTCCCCTATCTAGCTTACCTTCTAAATGCCAGGTCGGCTGTGGTGGAGTAGCCCATGGCTCTGGCGTATTGCTGCCAGTCGGCTTGGGAGTGGGCGCTGGTGACTGCTTGACGTAGGTCACTTTTTTGTCACCGGCCCGCAACATCACGCGATTGACCGGCTCTGCCTGGTTATCGGACATGTTCCAGATGAAGATGGTCCGGTCATCGGAGGGTGGCGCAGCAGCCTTGCGCTCGACGAAATAGATGTAAGATCCAATTCCTATGGCCAGTACAGCCAAAATAGCGGTCGATTGCCACTTCATTCGTGATACTTACCTCCTGCGCCACCAGATCAGTAGACCGACCAAAAGCAATGCGGATGGGGGGAAAAGCACCGTGCCCAGTCCCAGATTGCGCTGAGCTCCGCCCAGTAATTCCACCGTACGCGTTTCGGTGGATTTGGGCGGGATAGATACCAGGCTCTCTTCTTCGGCCAGCCAGTTCATGCTGGCAAGGAAGAAATCGCCATTGCCAAAACGTTGAGCCAGCTGGTTACCGGCGAAGAAAGGTGAGCCGATGGCCACCAATCTTCCCTTGTACTCCTTTTCCTTGGGGGTAACAGCGACCGAGGCGCTGGCATCCAGGCTAGCCGATTCACTGGCCTTGGTCGTGGCCGTGATGGCTACCGCCAGTTTTAGCGGGCCCTTGAGGTCAGTGCTGGGATTGAAGGGAGCGCCGATATCCTTGCCAATTTTCCCTTGGGACTGATCGGTGGACTCAGCCAGCGGCTCGACTACCACGCCCTCGGGCTTCTTGTCGGCGATCTGGAAGGAGCGCGACCGCGGAAACACGGTGGCGATCCGATAATTCTGGAAGGACTGGGTGATGGCATGGAAAGGATATTTCACCACTGCCGGCATGGTGGGATTGAAGTTCAACGTGTAGCGCGGGTCCATTTCCAGGACGATATCTTGGTTGGGGGTCGTCGCATAATGCTCGGCTAACCACTTTTCTAAACCGGTAGCGCTGTTGGGCCACAACATGAGCAGGACTTTGCCGCCGCGTGCCACGTAACGCGTCAGCTCCTGGATCTCCGCTTCTTGATAGGGCTTTTGCGGAGCAGCGATCACCAGTACCGTTGCATCGGCCGGAACGTCAGTCTTGGTAAATAGTGTCAACTTGTCGATCTTGTAGTTTTGCTTTTCCAGCGCTTGCTTGATCTGCCCCATACCTTCGGGGCCCCAAGAATCCGGATCGCTTTCCCCATGGCCCTCTGCCCAGTAAAGGGTCTTCTGGGATGTACGAGTAGCCTTTAGCAGCGCCGAAGTGAAATCTTGCTCGTTATAGCCAGTCACTGGCGTGACGTTGCCACGGTACTCTAGCAGGATAGTTCCGAGGCGTACCGTTCCGTTTTCCAGTACTTTGCTCTGTTGATCCTTGGGCAGTGCCTGGATGAATTGCATTACTTTTTGTGGCTCGCGATCGGCATCGATGGCCCGGAACTCGACCTTGCCAGCATCAGCGTAGGCATACTCGGCCCAGAGATCACGGTTGTTTTGATTGGACCGATCGGCCGGGTTGGCGAACATCGTCACCTTGACCTTGCCGGGCAGATCTTTGACGATCTTCATGGTCTGCTCGGAAAGGGAATATTGCTTGTTTTCGGTCAAGTCCCAGCGCTTGTGATGGCGAGTACCCAGGTAATTGAGAGCACCCACTATCGCGATCACCAGCACCACTTGCAGTAGCAAATTGCTACCTGACTGGGCCCGCTCCGAGCGTGCCGTGTTCCAGAGCCACTCCCGGCTCTGATAAACGGCACCCAGGATATAAAGGCTGATAAATACCCAGCCAGCAGTTCGAGCATAGCTCGCCCAGACGAATGGAATCTCCTTGGTAAAATAGTTGCCTGCCGCAAAAGTGAATGCCATCAACAGGACCGCCAAGATACCTGATAGGTTGATGGCGATATCTAGCTTGCGCAGCTTATTTACGGTTTGTGAAGTCTTATCAGAGGTCATCGTAGTACTACCTCCAGTGATAGACATTGACGGAACGAACAGTGAGGAAGATGCAGGCTCCAATCAGCGAAAAATAGTAGAGCAAATCGGAGCTGTCTAGCACGCCGCGAGCCATGTTCTCGAGGTGCTGTATGATGCTCATGTACTGAAAGCCTTCCGAGACGGGCGAGCCAAAGACGCTGCCTATCGCAGGCAACAACCAGATGATGAGCGACACGGTGAAAGCTATCAGCGCCGCCACTATCTGATTACTCGTGAGACTGCTGGCCAGCAGGCCAATCGCCATGAAGCTTGCACCCATCAGAAAAATAGCCAGATAACCAGTCAAGAGGGGAGCTATCTCGGGTTTGCCTCCTACCATTATGATCGCCAGCGGGAAAATTCCGGTAAGCAGGAACAAGAATGCCAAATAGATCACGCTGGCCAGGAATTTACCCCAGACGATCGCCGCATCGGTGAGCGGACTGGTCATGAGAAGCTCTATGGTTCCCATTTTGCGTTCCTCTGCCAGCAGCCGCATGGTAAGCGAGGGCACCAGCAGCAAGAACACCACCGCCATGTTCTGAAACAACGCGCGCAGCGAGGCTTCGCGCGTAGAGAGCAAGATGGCGTAAAAGAGAAAACCGACCCCCGCCATGAACAGGGCAGCCACTACATAGGCGAGCGGCGACACGAAGTAATTCTTGAGCTCACGCAACGCTATGGCATTAACCTTGGACACTGGCAACCTCCTTGATTTCGGCAGGGGAGGCTACCTCATCAGTGGTGAGCTTGAGGAAGATTTCTTCCAAGGAAAGGCGTGCCGCCCGCAACTCTAACAGATCCCACCCGGCGTTGATTACCGCTGCAGCCAGCCGAGCTCGCATGTCGTCACCTGGCTCGGCATCCAGGTCCACCGCTACCATATCGGGAAATTCCTGACCTTTGGGATGCGCGTGTGCCGTTCGCACACCGGGAAACCCGGCAAGCAGCACCGTCAGTTTATCTTGCGGGGCCCGTACCTCCAGGTGAATCGTCTGTGCACCTTTTAGCTTGGCTTCCAGTCGCTCTGGCGCATCTTCCGCCACCACCTTGCCGGCATTGATGATCAGGACTCTGCTGCAGACATTCTGCACTTCCGGCAGGATGTGGGTCGAGAGGACCACCGTATGATCTCCGGCCAGGCTGCGAATCAATTCCCGCGTTTCCAGAATCTGCTTGGGGTCAAGTCCGCTGGTCGGCTCATCCAGGATCAGCACAGGTGGATTGTGGATCAGGGCTTGCGCCAGGCCAAGACGCTGGCGATAGCCCTTCGAAAGATGAGCGATCAGCCGGTCGGCATATTCGGTGAGCCAGCAACGACGGATTATCGCCGCGATGCGCTCACGCTGCTCACGTCCGGGAATTCCCTTGATAGCCGCGATGAACTTGAGGTAATCGCGGACGCTCATCTCGGGATAGAGCGGTACGATTTCCGGAAGATAACCGATCAGCGCTTTGGTTTTCAGCGGCTCATGCTTTACCTCGAATCCGCCCACCGTGATCTTGCCGGCCGAGGGCGCGAGGTAGCCCGTGATCATTCGCATGGTGGTCGATTTTCCTGCCCCGTTAGGTCCCAGGAAACCAAGCACCTCTCCCTTTTTTACGGTAAAGCTGACATCATCTACGGCAATACGATCGCCATAGAGTTTACTCAAGTTTTCGACCGCGATCATGATGCGCGAGTCTCCTCCTTAGTTCACGAAGCAATCCTACCTATCGCGTAAGCTTGGATGGCATTCAACAGCACTTACTTGTATTTAACCACATCTTTTACTGTTATTTCACGCCTACCGCAATTTTGCAGTGTGCTTCTTTTCTAAAATGAAATTTTACGATCGACCCTGGCAATCCTGTCAAGCCCGGAAAGCACCATGGGGCGGTGCAAATTGCATCCCGCTATCCGTCAACGATACTTGAGCTGGCGGCTCACCAGTTGCTTGCTCTCTGTCAGCCAGAGGGCCTGGCCGCCGTAAGTGACCGGAACGCTGGCCAGGCCACTGCCCGAGAGGGCCACGGGGTAAGACGGACCGAGCAACCCGCCAGCCGACGCTACGGCCTGCACTGCTGGCTGCCAGTCGTTCGATCCACCACCGGGCCGTTGCCGCACGAAAGAGACCAGATATTCCGATCCGTTCCACACGACATTGGGTTTCTGCACCAGCACCGGATAGGTAGCGAGGGTACCCAGTTCCCCGACCGAGCTGCCGTCTGCCAGTAGCTGCAAGGCAGCACCATAGCGGTAGAGTTTCAGCCTGCCCGCATTGTTCGCACCCAGCTCCACTTCTGCGAGCAAGAGGTCGGTACCATTGGTGGCCAGGGCTGCCAGGCGACTCTTTTGATCGCGCAGGTAAGCCATGGCGGAAAGAAAGCTGCCCGTTCCACTGAACGACGAAAGGTTGAGCCCGGTCTGACCGTTAGCATTCAGAAAATGCGAAGCGACGAGGTAATTGCCGTCTTTCACCGTCATGGCCAGGTTGTCTTCCGTGTAGGGGATGACCGAATAGCCGGAGGCTTCCAGGTTGTAGTTGATGGTGGAGTTGATGGTCAGGTCACCACCGGCAGTGATGGAAAAGTTCAAGCTCCGCAGTTCCCACTTGGTACCATTGAAACGGTAGTAGGCTAGCTGACAGGTGTCGCCATTAGAGCGGAAATCACCCAGGTGCAGGGAATCATTGGGCGGATTGCCCGGAACGTCATTGGTATTGGTCAGCGCCCAGGCCCATTCACTGTTGTCGGCCCGGCGACGTATCGAGCCGGTGAGCGGATCGATGACCGCCCAGGCGATCGTGTGGCGATCGGATCCAGTCGCTAGCTTGCGGTAGGCGATTATTGGATCGCTGCCGCGCACCAACAGGGCTACCAGACGCTCGCCATCATAACCGGCGGCTGGCACGCTGCCTGCCGCAGAGGTGGTGCTGCCGTCCACCGTAAAAAACTGCCAGTAAATCTGGCGCTCCCCTCCGGTGGCCTTGCCAGACCAGGCTGCCAGATAACGCTCACCCACCTGGGCCAGCGCTGCTCCCTCGGGCACGCCAGCACCCGGCTGGATCCGGACCAGCGGTCCCGCTGGCGGGGCGACTCTTAGCGAGCGCGTTCCGGTCAGCTCGCCGGAGGCCAGCGTGATGACGTCGTTGCCCAGGGCCTGGACGGTATATGACGCAGACGTCGCAGAACCGCTGGCAGTCAGAGTGCCCACGCTGTTCTGCGCGTTGGACCAGCCGGTAACGGTGGGTTCGGTAACCACCGCGCCCGAGCTGTCCAGTCCGGTGGGCACCAGGTCGAAGCGGTCGCCCAGCCAGCTAGCAATGGCACCATCCGGCTCCGCGCGGTCTGGCGTGCCGGTCGCCACGCAACTGATGGTCGCGAGCTCCCGGAAAAGTGTCGGAGTGGTGCTGGTCATGCCATCCACCGCGACGGCCAGCTGGCCCGTGCCAGCGCCATCCGGCACTGTCACCGCCATTTGCCCCGGCTGGTCCAATAAGCTGGCCATCACCCGCTTACCCGCGGGGAAGATGACCCAGCGCGGCTCGCTGCCGCGTTCGAAATTGTCGCCGCTGATCACCAGCCGGACACCTTTACCGGCATTGGTGGCAGACAGACTGCGAATGGTAGGTGCAAAGGCGGGTTCGAGCACGATGCGCACCCGGGTCTGCCTCCCCCAGCTGACCGCGAGGCCGGTGGCACTGCCACTGGCGATCACCGTGCTGGCGGTGGCCGGGACGGCGTCGGCATAAGCTTGCACGCTGACACCGTAGCCAGCGCCTTCCGGCAAGGCTATTTCGCTGCTGCTGGTAGCCTCGGTGCCGGATCGCACCAGCACCTCTCGCGCCAGCAGGTCCCCGCTGGCAGCACGCACGGTCAGCACCAGCGCATTGGTGCTCGCCGGAATGGCCGAGGTCTGCCGGGCTGGCTGATTCGACTGCCGAGCTGGCCATTTGATGTCGATGAGCAGACTACCCGACCGGGCGGGAACCGCCGGGCGGAACTCCAGCGGACTGGTGGCCGGAACCGCCGGCAGCGCGTTCGGCTGCCTGGTCAGGGGCAACGGCCCGCTGGCCGTGCGGCAACCGACCAGAGCTACCAAGGTGGCCAAGATGACCAGAGCCGACAGGGCAGCAATGGTCAGCCGTTTAACTTGCATGGGGGGCTCCACCTCTCACTCGATCGCGACGGCCAAGCTGCCCTGGCGTCGGAGGCGTATCGGCACCGCTGCGCTCTTGGCCAGATCGGCGATGACGCGCGCCGTCACCAGCACCACGCTGTCCGGAGCACCGGCTCTGGCACCGAGCAGCATTTCAGTGGCGACTAGCGACCGGCAAACAGCACAGCGCATCGGCCCCAGTGGATCAAGCGTGACCCAGGTCGGATCGTTCACGCTCCAGAGGGCGGGCAAGACGTGCGAGCTGCCATCAGCGAACTGGGCCAGCACGCTGAGTGAAGCGGCAGCGCCGGTACTGTCTCGATCATACGGCGGCAAGCTGGCCGAAGCCAGTTGATCCTCCAGCGGCGGATTCAGGTCCGGGACCGTGGCCGGAAAGATGGTCAGCTGGCTGATGGGTGCCACGATTTCCACTGCCATGCCGGCCAGTAACTCGCCGACCTGGGCTTTTATGGACACCCTACCGGTCTGCTGAGCTTGGAGCAAACCAGCCTGATCGATGCTGGCCCGATCCGTCCGGTCCACCGTCCACGACACCACTGGATCGGATACCGGCTGATCGGCAGTATCCAGCACGCGCGCGACGTAGCGCCGGACGAGACCCTGGGATAGCATGTCTTCCGCTAGCGGTTGACCTACCGAATAGCCGGCGGCTTCTTGGTTGTAGTTGAAGATGGTACCGACGGCCTCGCTAGACCAGTACTCCGGCTCGACCGCGATGGTTCGCCACACCGCGAACGGCAGGGAGTTGCTGCGCAGGCCGTTCACCTTGACGTTGAGCTGGCCCGAGATGGCGCCCACCGGCACGAGCGCTTTCAGCATGGTGTCGCTGGACTCTACTACCAGGGCATTGCTGCCATTGAAGTACACTTCCGGCTTCTTGCCCTGGGTCACGGCGAAATTGCTGCCCGAGATGGTGATGGTTTGCCCGGGTGGACCGCTCGGAGGGACCAGCGCGGTGAGGCGCGGCGCCGAGGCGCTAAGCAGAATATCCGGCGCTGCCGCGGTTTGCTTGGATCTGACCACCACCTCATAGGCGAACCCGCGGCCAAAATCCGGATGGATGGCGGCCAGGGTGAAGCGACCCGGTGGTACGTAGGGAATCTCGTAGTTGCCCGCGCTGTCGGTCTTGGCCAGATAGCCGGTGGCCGGGATGAAGACGTCTACCCCCAGCAAGTCGGCTGTTCCCCCGGCAGACTCTACCAGCACCCGCCCGCGGATCCGACCCGTGTACGCCAGTTGCATTTCCACGGTCTGGGCGGATTTAGTGACGTTCTGCAGCAGCGCCTTGACTTCGTCCGACAGGACGGCTTCCAGGTTCAGTAATTGCCCCTCGGTGGTCTCCAGCAAGAAGTAACCCTGGTCATCGGTCCGGGTTGCGAGCGCGGCGCTTGCTGCCTGCGTCCGGTAAGCCGCACCCTGCACCAGGCCGTTAGAGTTGTTCGAGATCAGGCCGTTCGCGTTGTTGGATATTATCCCGCTGGCATTGTTGGAGATCAGATAACCCTGCACGGGCACCCGGACCGCCGGCTGGCCTGACAGATCCAGCACGCGACCGACGATGCCCTTGCTCGGCG
>JACQUT010000300.1 GCA_016267585.1 Cyanobacteria bacterium NC_groundwater_1444_Ag_S-0.65um_54_12 | reverse complement strand
TACTGTGATGATCTCCTTGATAAAGCTGATATAGCCTCCATGCAACCATAAGGCGCAGCAGAGAGCAAGTAGATAAGTCAGAGGAACGCTATCTTCCGATATAACGTGCCATTAGTGATTTCGGTACGTCGTTAGCCTGAACTATCTGCCGATAAATTGCCAGAGCTGGGGTTGCCAGGCGAGGTAGATCGGGTTTTGTATAGTCGATCTGGTAAAGGCCAAAACGTGGCTTGAAGGAGCCCCATTCGTAATTATCCGTGAGCGACCAATGAAGGTAGCCGGTTACCTTGGCACCTTCTTGGATGGCGCGTCGAACTTGCCAGATATGGTTTGCCAGAAAAGCTTCGCGTGTCCAGCCATCACGACGTGGCTTACCATCTTCCGTTGCTAGGCCATTTTCAGTGATCATGATCGGTAAATGATAACGATTTTGATAATACATCAGGGATATATAAAGACCAGATGGCACAACTGGCCATTCCCATTGCATGGCGACGCGTAGCAGATTATTCCAGCGATAAGCGAAGTAATAATCGAAGGCTATGTAGTCTAGTTTACGGACTCCTCTGGTGGGCAGCGTTCCCAGCGGGGCATCATACTTGTCTTGCCAGCTAAAAAGCGTATCGAGATACTCTTCGGCCAGATCCCCGGGAAATTTTTTCGTGGGGTCAACGGCATGAATAAAATGAAAAACATTGGTAGAAACCTGGGCGTTCGGGTCTACCTCATGAATGGCATCATAAGCCAGCACATGCCCTTTAGCGAAATTTTTCATGACGGTTGCCATGACGCCAGGATGATGCTTGCCAGGCGGGAATACGCCGGCTAGATAGCCAACCAGTGCTTGGGTGTTCGGTTCATTAATCGTGAGGTAATATTTGACGTTTCCGCGTAAGGCTTGAGCCACCACGCGAGCATATCGCGCGAAGGCTAAAGCGGTGTAAGGATCTTCCCAACCTGGCGAACTGCTTGTTGGCTGTTTGTAGGTATCGAGCCAGGCAGGATAAGTGAAGTGATGCAGGGTCACTAGCGGTTCAAGATTGCGCGCACGTGCAGCAGCAATTACTCTACGGTAATGTTCGAGCGCCTCTGGATCGATAAAACCAGGTAAGGGCTCGATACGTGCCCATTCTACCGATAGCCTGAAAGCATTGAGCCCGATATCCTTGGCAAGATCGAAATCTGCTCCATAACGATGATAGAAATCAGCTGCCCTACCTGCTATCTGCAAAGTGCGTCCAGCAAGTTCCCAGCGCGTCCAGTTCGAGTTGTTATCAAAACCTTCCGATTGATGCCCAGCCGTTGCGACACCCCACAGGAAGCCTTTAGGGAAGACAGTATTGGCAGGTACGCTACTGGAGGCAGTCGGTGGCGGACTGGCTGTGTTGCCACCATTATTCGGGGAAGTGCCAGGTAGCGCAACAAAGTTACTGCCACAAGCATCCAGCAGGAAAGCCAGCAGTAGAAATAAGGCAACTAAACACCGGCTCATCGGATTTCGCCAGGAAGCAATAGTAAAACTCGGTCCAGATCAGCGACAGCGATCCGCCCATCTGGTGCAGCAGCGAGCCCGGCCGGACCGTGTAAATTGTTAGCAATCTCTAATGGTTTGCCAGCGCTGAACGCCTTTACGCTTTTGCCTGCCGAAGCGAAGATCAGGCCTGTTCGATCGACGGTGAGGCCGCTAACATCTAACAGGTGAAATGTGGTAATTTGACCGGTCTGGCTGATGCGCCGTATGCGATGGTGACCGCGGTCTGCCACCAGTACCGAACCATCAATCGAAATAGCAAGGCATTCAGGGATTGAAAGCGTTGCCTTACTGGCGGAAAAACCATCGCCCAGATCACCTGCCAGGCCAGTACCGGCTATCGTACTGATTCTGCCATCCCTTCCTACGCGACGCACCCGATGGTTGTCGCTATCCGAGATAAGTAAACTACCGTCGGCAGTCCAGGCAACTCCGCGAGGCTTGTTTAGTTGTGCTGCAATAGCTAGCCCTTTGTCCCCTATGGGATAGAAGTTAGTTCCGGTGCCGGCCAAGGCTTTCAGTGGTTCTGATGCCGTAGCGGCTTCCCATATTCGATTGGCGTCGGCATCGGCGATAGCCATTCGACCTTGTGGTGAGGTTGAGATGGCCCATCCGTTTTGTAATTCATGAAGTCGGGTGGCAGGCTTTCGCAGCGCTATAGCTGAGTTAGCTTTCTGTTCATGTACTGACCAACCTTGCAACGGGTCCCAAGAGCTGGTGGCACCAGCAGGTGATATTCGCCATAATTGTCGGGAGCTGACAACGTACAGCATACCATCTGGCGCCCAAGACACTGCTCTAGCTGGGCCTTGGGCTATGACCCGCATAGTGTAATGCGGGATCGTACGCTGGAGTTCACGGCAGCCGAACAGTGAGAAGAGAAGCAGTGAGGCTGTCATGCCAATATGTTTCACGATAGGACAGAATACCATGGCCTCCTTTTCTTGCTAAAATAAGGAACTCCCTATTTCTCTTGACTGCTAAGGAGCTCAGTTGACTCTATGGAACTCCTCACGCTTGGTGTGGATCTCGGGCGTAGCGAGATCAGACTTTACGATGGTGAGACCCTCTACAATTTCCCGACTTTGGTGGGTGGGCCAGTCTCAGCTGTCTCACGTGGTTCGAGCCGGTTACTAGAGGAGGATCTGGAAAATAACCTGTCCAT